>DAIDJI010000057.1 GCA_027451455.1 Planctomycetales bacterium
GTTGGAGATGAGGATGTTCGTTCCCTTGATATCGCGGTGGGTGACGCCCTGTTCGAGCGAAAACTTCAGCCCCTCGGCCAGTCCGAGCATCAGCGGAAGGGCGTCGGTGCCGCTCATGCGTCCGCGGAGGCGGAGGAGTTCGCGGAGGTTCATCCCCTCGACGTACTCCATGATCATGTAGTGGCGGTTGTCATGGTGCCCCACGTCGTTGATCTGGACGATGTTGGGGTGCTTCAGCCGCATTCCGGCCTCGGCCTCCTTGTGGAACCGCTTGACGGCGTCGGGAATCTGGACGAACCGCTGACGGAGAACCTTCACGGCGAGCGGTTGGCCGCTGCCGGCGTGCTCGCCACGATAGACCCGCGCAAAGGTTCCCTCTGCCAGGTGGAACAGGACCTTGGCCTCGCCGTAGAAGAAACCGGTGGCATCCCCCTTCTTGAGCCGGTCAATTTGCCAGCTTGTCAGTCGCCCCTTGCGGAGGAGGGTCCGCATCACCGCGTCTGGCGAACCGTCCTCCGCTTCCTCGCGTGCCTCGCGGAGGTACTCACGCGAGACCAGGCCTAGACGGGAGACCTGGTCAATCATGGATTCGGCGTCGAGTTCGATCATGGCAGGGAGCCCCTCGACCGTTGAGATAGGATGGATGGATCGAGTCCAGACTGCCCGCGGCAGAAACGCCGTCGGATTCATTGGATCGGATCGTCGTTGATTCTATCAACTGAAGGAGGGCCAACGCCACTCGCGGGTGGATCCCCTCGTTCGGACACGGCGACGCGCGCACCACGGCACTTTGGATTCTATTACGCGTGTCGGATGATCCCGTGACGGGCGGCGCGTACGCCGCGTCTTCGGAAAAAATTCGGAAGCGTATCCTCACCCCGACCCCGGCGGTTTAGGTTCCGATATGGAGGCTCTTCCCAGCGAGTCGCCGGCGCCCTCGGACCGAGGCGGCGGCGGTCTGGCGCGCCGGGAGGGAGCGGACCGCCGGTGGCTGTCGCATCCTCGGGAGCGCCAGTTCGGCGGACAGGTCGGGAAACTCCCGGCGTCATTGAGTTATGGGGAGCGCAAATACCAATGAGCCAGTCATCCAATCCGGTCCCGACCATCGGGGAGCCCGGTTCCGAGCCGGGAACCAACGGCGAGTGGATCAATCGCAAGGCAACCGAGCAGGCCACCCGCGCTGCCAACGCCCGGCAGCTAAGCGGACGCAGGCGGTTCATCGACCCGACCACCTGCGAGCGTGAATACTCCGAAGCGGAGATGGAATTCATGATGGCCATGAACGAATACAAGAAGAAAAGCGGGCGGATGTTCCCAACCTGGAGCGAGGTCCTGGAGGTCTTGCAGGGCCTCGGCTACGAGAAGGTCGCCCCCGGCGTCCCGATCGGTCGCCTCGACCAGGCGGCCGGCACCCGGCCGGTCGCCGCCGGATCGCGATAACGGGAGAGTGGGAAAGCGATCAAGGAGAATGCTCGCCCGCCGGTCCCGTTGACAGCCGGCGGGCGACATCCTATCGTGACCCTCATGACATTACGCACGAGATTCGCACCCAGCCCCACGGGCTTCTTGCACATCGGCGGGGTCCGCACGGCGCTCTTCAACTGGCTGCTGGCGCGGCACCACGGCGGCCAGTTCATTCTCCGGATCGACGACACCGATCAGCAGCGGCACGTCGATGACGCCGTTCGTCGCATTCTGGACGGCTTCCGGTGGATCGGAATCGACTGGGACGAGGGCCCCGAGGTCGGCGGACCGCACGGACCCTATTACCAGTCGGAGCGTGCCGAGCTCTACCGAAAAGCCGCCGCGCACCTGGTCGAATCCGGCCATGTCTACCGAGATTACAGTACCGAGGCCGAGCGAACCGCCGACCGGGCCGCCGCCGAGCGAGAGAAACGCGCCTATCGGTTCCGCCAGCTCCCGATCACCGACGAGCAAGTTGCCCAGTACGAGGCCGAGGGGCGGCCCTACGCGCTTCGGTTCCGTGTCCCTGTCGGCCGGACCCTCGTCCTGCATGACCTGATCAAGGGGGACGTCGAATTCGCCACCGACGAGATCGGCGACTTCGTCATCGTCCGCCCCGACGGCACCCCGCTCTACAACTTCGCCAGCGCCGTCGACGACACCGAGATGAAGATCACCCACGTCGTCCGCGCCGAGGAGCACCTGTCGAATACGTTCCCGCAGCTCCTCGTCTTCGAGGCGCTGGGCGCCGAACTGCCGGCCTTCGCGCACATCCCCTATGTTGCGGAACCGGGCTCGAAGGCCAAGATGTCGAAGCGGAAGATTGAGGAGTACGAGAAGTCGGGTATCCTCGTCTACCTGCACCATTACATCGAGCGAGGCTACCTGCCCGAGGCCCTGCTGAACTACCTCGCCCGCCTTGGCTGGAGCTTCGACGCCTCTCAGGAGGTCTTCTCCCGCGACGATCTGATCGAGAAATTTACCCTCGACCGGGTCAACAGCTCGCCCGCCAGCCACGACCAGGACAAGCTGTTCTGGCTCGAAGGCGAATGGATGAAGACGGCGTCGCCCGAGCGAAAGCTCGAAGGCGTCTTGCCGTACCTCCAGAAAGAAGGGCTGATCCCCGACCCGCCGACCGCCGCCGATCGCGAGAGGATCACCCGCGTGATCGAGGCGCTCGGCGACCGGCTGAAGGTTTTCTCCGACGTCCTCAAGCTCGGCCGCTACTTCTTCATCGAGGAGCTGACCTACGATCCCGACGCGGTCAAGAAGCGGCTCCGCAAGGAGGGCGTGCCGGCAATGCTGGCCGAACTCGACCAGGTGCTCGCCCAGACCGAGCCGTACGACCTCGCCACGCTGGAGAAGGCCGTCCACGACTACGCCGAGCGTTCCGGACGGAAAATGGGGGACGTGGTCAACCCCCTACGGGTGGCCGTCACCGGTCAGGGGGTCGGACCGGGATTGTACGATTGCCTGGTGATCCTCGGCCGCGAGAACTGCCGCGCCCGGATCGCCCGGACCATTCAGATGTTGCTGCCCGCTTCGTGAGCGAAAATCAAGAAGCCTCCCGAATTTCGACAGGACCCAGGACGCCCCGCATGCGGATCTTCGTCACCGGCTCGATCGCCTACGATTACATCATGGTCTTCCCGGGCCGGTTCCGGGACCACATTCTCCCGGACCGGATGCACGTCCTGAGCGTCTCGTTCCTCGTCGAGTCGATGACCCGGCTCCGCGGCGGTACGGGGGCGAACATCGCCTATAACCTCGGTCTGCTCAAGGAGCGGCCCGTACTGGTCGGGAGCGTCGGCGAGGACTTCGCCGAGTACCGCGAATGGCTCGAACGGCACGGGGTCGATTGCAGCGTGGTCCGCGTCGTCCCGGGCGACCACACCGCCTCCTGCTTCATCAACACCGACCTTCAGGATAACCAGATCACCGCCTTCTACCCAGGCGCGATGGCCAAGGCGGCCGAGGTCTCGATCCTCGAGGCGGGCGCGACACCCTCCGACCTGGTCCTGATCGCACCCAATGACCCCGCGGCAATGAATCGATACGTCCGCGAGTGCGTCGAGGCCGGAATCCCGTACCTTTACGACCCGTCGATGCAGCTTCCCCGGCTCGAGCGCGACGACCTCGAAAAGGGATGCCGGAGCGCCCGGATCGTCGCCGGAAACGACTACGAGTTCGGTATGATGGCGGAGAAGCTGGGCGTCACCGAGCCTGAACTCCGCCGGATCGCTCCGATCACCGTGATGACCCGGGGCGAGGCGGGCGCGCTCATCACGGTCGACGGCGAGGAGTACGAGATCCCGCCCGCGAAGGCCCGCGAGGTCCTCGATCCAACCGGCGCCGGCGACGCCTTCCGCGCAGGATTCGTCGTGGGATTGCACCGGGGATGGCCCTGGCCGGTCGTCGGACGGGTCGCCGCACTGACGGCCGTCCACGCCGTCGAGCGGAAGGGACCGCAGCAGCACACGTACACTGTCGACGAATTCCGGGCCCGATATCGCGAGAACTACGGCGATGCCCCCGAACTCGACCACCTCCGGAATCACTCCTGATCACCCGGCGACCCACCCAGGCCGGACACGTCTTCGGCGACGAGGAGTGATCGCGCTTGTGATCCTCCTCCCCACGCTGGTGGCCGTTGAGATAGTCGTCCGCCGATGGGAGCGTCCCAGGGCCTCTCTCGAGATCGTGAACGAGGGCGACGGCCCGATGGAGGACCTGGTCGTCGCTTATGGCGGATCACGAATCCCGGTCGGGAAGGTCGAACGCGGACGGTCGGTCCGGCTCCGGATGACCGCCGGGCCGATGGGCCCCCTCAGCCTGGATTTCCGGCAGAAGGGCAACCCAAACCCCTCGCTTCGAATCCCCGATTACGAGCCGAGTCAGCACCTCGCCGATGGCAACAAGTTTGTCGTGGTCGTCCAGGGTCCCTTGATCCAGCGATATGCCGAGGCGGACGAGGCACCCGACAACCCCGACGCCCCCTGGACCTGGCTCAAGCAATGGTTCTGGGACCAGTTCCACAAATCCTTCTCCTGATCCCAGGGGATCAAATCGCGACCATGCCCGAGACGACACGAACCTTCATCGCGATCCCCATCCCCGACGCCATCGGCGCACAACTCGCTCGATGGCAGCATTCCCTCGGGCCTCAGATCCCGTCCTGCCGATGGGACGAGACCCGGCCGTTCCACATCACACTGGCCTTCCTGGGCGAGGTTGACAACAGCGACCTCAACTCCCTTTGCCGCGCCGTGACCTCGGCCGTCGAGTCATCGCCCCGATTCGAGCTGAAGATCGTCGGACTGGGAGTCTTCCCCAGCCCGGATCGACCCCGTGTGGTCTGGGCCGGCGTCCAGGCAGACGACCTGGAGCCGCTAACCAGACTGCGAGCCGAGGTCGTCCAGGCGGCGACCCAGGCCGGCTACCGCCCCGACGACGATCGGTTTCACCCCCACGTCACCCTCGGCCGAATCAAGCCCAACCGGCGGAGCCAACCACACGACCTCACCAACCTGCTCCGCCGCGAACAGGTGCGCAACGGGGGTGGCTTCCGAGTCGACGAGGTCATCACATATTCCTCCGTCCTTGAGCCAGGCGGGCCGACCTACGCCCCCCTCGGCCGCGCCCGGCTCCACAGCAAAAAGGACGAACCGCCTCGTTGACTTGCGACGACGGACGGCGGTAGCCTTCATCCGCGAGGACGACCGTCGGACCCGCCGAGAAACCTCGACGGCCCGGATTGACCGGCGCCCACCCCTCGTGCTAGGATAGTGTTCTAAGGTACATGCTCGATCCCAGGGGGCCGGAGGAGCGATCGCCGTGGCGAAACGACAGGTAACGACCGAGGTAAAGCCGTCGGTGACGGCCGAGCAGAAGGCGCTGAGCAACGCGATCACGCAGATCGAGAAGTCGTTCGGCGCCGGGGCGATCATGAAGCTGGGCGAGAGGTCGCACATGGAGGTCGAGGGGATCTCGACCGGGGCGCTCTCCCTCGATCTGGCGCTGGGGGGCAAGGGTTTGCCGCGGGGCCGGATCATCGAGCTGTTCGGGCCAGAGTCGAGCGGCAAGACGACGATCGCGCTGCACGCGGTCGCGCAGGCGCAGCGGTCGGGCGGAGTCGCGGCCTTTATCGACGCCGAGCACGCACTCGACCCCTCGTGGTGCAAGCGGCTGGGGGTGGACACCGAATCGCTGCTGGTCAGCCAGCCCGGAAGCGCCGAGGAGGCCCTTCAGATCGCCGAGATGCTGGTGATGTCGAACGCTGTGGACATCATCGTGATCGACTCGGTCGCAGCTCTGGTCCCCAAGGCGGAGATCGAGGGAGAGATTGGCGACAGCTTCGTCGGGGTGCAGGCCCGGCTCATGAGCCAGGCGCTCCGGAAGCTGACCGGGGGCGTCTCGCGTTCGAAGTGCGTTTTGATCTTCATCAACCAGATCCGCGAGAAGATTGGCGTGATGTTCGGCAGTCCTGAGACCACGCCGGGCGGCCGGGCCCTGAAGTTCTACAGTTCGTGCCGGATCGACGTCCGGCGGATCGGGCCGGTGAAGGACGGCGAGGAGGTCGTCGGCTCTCGGGTCAAGGCGAAGGTGGTGAAGAACAAGGTCGCCCCGCCGTTCCGCGTCTGCGAGTTCGACATGATGTACACGCACGGGATCTCGCGCGAGGCCGATCTGCTCGACCTGGCGATCATCGACAAGCTGATCGAGAAGTCGGGCTCGTGGTTCAACTACGGCGACCAGCGGCTCGGGCAGGGGCGAGAGAACGTCAAGCAATACCTCCGCGACAACCCCACCCTGGCTGACGAGATCGCCACGAAGGTAATCGCCAATCGAACCGCCTCGGGCGACACCTTCAGCGCCAACGGCGACGCGGACGACGACGGCGAGGTCGAGGAGTAAGCGGGACGGGCCCCGGGCTGGTCCTGATCGCTGGATCGGCCCCGGGAGCCTTATCGGTCCTCATCTCGACGGAGCGCCGATCCGTCGGAAGCGGCGATCGGTCGAGGGCCGCTCCCGGCACGGTCGAGGAACTGGGCCATCAGCGTCTTGCTGCCGCTCTGCCGGGGAGGGGCTGACTCCGCCCTGGGCAACTCGACTTCGGCTCCCCTGGACCCGGGCCTACGATATACTGGGCCCGCCGGTTCTGGAGCCGGGCGGCAAGGTCGCCGCCTCGCGATGGCCGGGGATGGAAGAGGCCACGAGATGCTGATCCCCGATCGGTGGTACGCCGTTCTGGAGTCGCGCGAGATCGCCAAGGGAAAGCCGCTGGGCGTTCGAAGGCTCGGGCGCGACCTCGTCTTCTGGCGCGACGGCGAGGGCCGGCTGGTGGTCTTCGAGGATCGCTGCCCACATCGGAGCAGCCAGCTTAGCCTGGGCCGGATTGTGGGTGGTCGGCTTCAGTGCCCATTTCACGGATTCGAATTCGACAGGGCGGGCGCCTGTCAGCTCATCCCAGCCAACGGTCAGGCGGCGCGGGTGCCGAAGGTCTTCCAGTGCCACGAATACCCGGTCGCGGAGGCTCACGGATTCGCCTGGTTATGGAATGGCCGCCCGCGCGATGAGTATCCGCCGATCCCCTGGTTCGACGGCCTGGACGGACTCAACTCCGCCACGACGAGCAAGGAGTGGGACGTCGATTTAACGCGTGCGATCGAGGGGCTGCTCGACGTCAGTCACCTGCCGTTTGTCCACGCCCGGACAATCGGTCGCGACCGCAGAACGCTCGTCAACGGCCCTTATACCACGCTGGACGACGACACGATCCGCGTCTGGCCCTCCAACCAGCCCGACGAGGGCCTGCCCGCACTCCGGCCGACGGAAGTCCCGCCTCCGGACGGACCGGCCATGCTGGAGTTCCGCTTTCCGAACATCTGGGTTTTGAAGATCGCGAAATCCTTCCAGATCGTGAACGTGATCGCCCCGATCGAGGAGGGTCGCTGCCTGATCTACCTGAAGACCTATCTCCGGATCGGGGGCCCGGCGTTTCTGGCTCGCCTCGTCGGCTTTGTCTCGAACCTGTACAACCGGCGCATCCTGGCCGAGGACTACACGGTGATCCGGTCGCAGCGGCCGAAGGTCTCCGGCCTGGAGATCGGCGAGCATTTCATCCCGGCGGATCGCCCGATCGCCATCTACCTGCAACGCCGACGCGACCTGATCGAGGCAGCCGCCGAACCCTCGACGACGACCCCCTGACCCGGTCTGGGATTCCCGCGGAACCCTTGCTCAACCGTTTTCCGAACCGGGACGCTGACCCGTCGAGCCCCACTCGGCGAGGTGTCGGCGGTTCAGCTCGTGCATCGCGTCGAGGGCGGACCGGATGGCGTCGATGCTCGTCCCAACATACTTCTCGACCAGTGCCGAGGCGACCTCGAACGCCACCACGTTCTCAACAATCACGCTCGCGGCCGGGACGGCGCAAACGTCGGATCGTTCATAGGCGGCTGGCTGTGGGGCCTTGGTCGCCATGTTGACCGAAGGTCCGCGCGCCGCAAGGGTGCTGATCGGCTTCTTGGACGCCCGGACAACGATCGGCTCGCCGTTCGACGTCCCGCCCTCGATCCCTCCGGCGTTGTTCGTCGGACGGCGGAAGCCGAAGCGGCGGTCGTCGGCCGGCGGGTCCGGTTCGTACCGGATCGGGTCCATCACCTGAGAACCGGGTCGGCGCGCCGCCTCGATTCCCAGGCCGATCTCGACGGCCTTGATCGCCTGGATGCTCATCACCGCGGCGGCAATCCGGGCGTCGAGCTTCCGGTCCCACTGCGCGTGGCTCCCCAGCCCGATCGGGCAGCCCGTCACGATCACCTCGACGATCCCGCCGAGCGTGTCGCCGGCCTTCCTCGCATCGTCGATCGCCGCGACGATCCGCGCGTCGACATCGGGGTTCAGTGTGTAGACCGGGCTGGCGTCGCGAACGGCCAGATCCAGCGCGACCGGCGGCGCTTCAATTCCGCCGAGCTCGCGGACATACCCGAAGACCTCGATCCCCAGTTCGCGCAGGAGAAGCCGCGCCAACGCCCCGACAGCAACCCGGGCCGCGGTCTCCCGGGCGCTCGCCCGTTCAAGGACCTGGCGGATGCCGGTCTGGTAGTTGATCGCGCCGGCCAGGTCGATGTGGCCACCCCGGGGTGCCGCCGGCTCGGTCAGCCGTTCGAGCTTGGCGTCCCGGTTGATGAGCCGGAGGGTGATCGGCCCGCCGGTCGTCACGCCGTGGTACGTCCCCGAGTCGACAGTTACCCGATCGGTCTCGAGCGTCTGGCGCTTGCCGCGGCCGTATCCGCCCTGCCGTCGCTCCAGTTCGCGGTCGATGATCGCGGTATCGAGCGTCAGGCCCGACGGGAAACCTTCCACGATCGCAGTCAGGGCCGGCCCGTGCGACTCGCCGGCGGTCAGATATCGAAGCATGGCTCGGTGTCGAACTTTATTCGTAAGGGAAGGCTCGGCCGGTCAGGCGCTCATAGGCCTCGATATATTTCCGGCGGGTCCCGGCGACGACCTCATCGGGCATCGACGGGGGTGGGCTCGACTTGTCCCAGCCGGTCGTTTCGAGCCAGTCGCGGACGAACTGCTTGTCGAACGACGGCTGCGGCCCACCCGGGCGGTGCTCATCGCGGGCCCAGTACCGCGAGCTGTCTGGGGTCAGCACCTCGTCGGCCAGCAGAAGCTCGCCCGATCCCTCGTCGAAGCCCCATTCGAACTTCGTGTCGGCCAGGATCAACCCAGCCTTCGAGGCATGGTCCGCGGCCCGCTGGTAAACGTCGAGGCTTTTTGATTGTAGCGTCCCGGCGACCTCGGCGCCGACCGCATCGGCCATCACCTGGAACGAGACATTCTCGTCGTGGCCGGTTTCGGCCTTGGTCGCCGGCGTGAAGAACGGCCCGATCGGCGACCCTTCGAGCAGACCGGGCGGCAGCGGGATGCCGCAGACCGAACCGCTCGCCCGATATTCCTTCCAGCCGCTCCCCGCGAGATAACCGCGGACGACGCACTCGAACGGGACGATCCGGACCTTCCGCGCCAGCATTGTCCGGCCCCGAAGGGCGTCGCGCTCGTCGGCCGAGAGGTCAAGACCCATCACGTCGACGTCGTCGGTGAGGAGATGATTCGGTACGCCCAGGTGGGCGAACCAGAAGGAGCTCAACCCGGTGAGGATCCGTCCCTTGTCGGGGATGCCGCCCGGGAGAATCCAGTCGAAGGCGCTGATCCGATCGGTCGCGACCAGGAGCAGGCGATCGCCCAGGTCGTAAACGTCGCGGACCTTCCCGCTTCGCATCGGGACCACGCCCGGCCAGAGGTTGGTCTCGAGGAGTATCATGGTCTGTGACGTACCCCGGAAATCTTCAACGGACTTCCCTTCTCATGATCCGTCGGAGATCCCGCTTCCCGTGGAGTATCCGAAGGATCTGCACGACATCATCTTCGACGCGGTAGAAGAGGACATAGGGCCAGACGAGCGTGCTCCGAAGATCCGAGGCGATCTCCGGCCGAAGGCGACCCATCTCCGGGAAACGTGCGAGAGCCTCCGTTTTTTCCCGGAAGTCCATCGCGCAACGCTGGGCGGCGGACGAGTTCGTTCGCTCAAGATACTCGAGAATCGACTCAAGATCCGCCTCTGCCCTCGGAGAACGACGGATTTCCGCCATCAGGGTGTTCCCTGGCTGGAAGCCCGACGTTTCCGGATACGTTCCAGCGTGGCGAGCGGATCGAAGGGAGCCAGTTCGCCCCGGTCGGCCTCCTCGATCCCGAGGGCGACCTCACGACGCAGTTCGGCGAGCATGGCCTCCTCGTCGTGCTCCCGGAGCAGGCGCAGCGCCGTGTCGATGACCTCGTCTTCCGAGGCGAAGTCGCCGTCCTGGACCAGAGATCGCACGAATTGCTCGTGCTCTCCCGTCAACTGGATTGCCATCGCCTTCCCTCCCGGATGGATGCCTCACTCCAAAACGCACCCCGCGACACGCAAGGTCCTGCACGGCACTACCGCCCCTGCGTCACCCGGACGGGCATCGGCAGCGACGGCGCCGAGGGGTCGGGCCGGTGCGTCAGCAACTCGCTGAGGCGGAACGCCGAATACGGCTGCTCGGCGGCCGGCTTGCCGTCCTTCGTCGCGTTCGCGACCCAGAACTGCGTCGAGGTCGTCTCAAACAAAACGCTGTGCAGGTTCGACTTCATCGCGACCGGACGGTCCATCAGGTGCCGGGCCGAGTCGGCATTGAACCGGCCGAGGCCCGACTGTACCCGACGCGAAAGCTCCTGGTATCGGTCGCCCGCCGAGAGCACCACCGCGTCCCTGATCGCATTCGGAAGCTTCGGGTGCGACTCGCCCATCGCGATCGTCTGAAAGACGTTCCACGAGCCCTCCATCCCGACCGCCTTGCCCGTCTCGCCGTCGGCAAGCACATAGTAGTATTCGCAGGTTCGCGGATGATCGCGGAAGACGGCGACGGCCTCGTCGAGGCTGTGCGACTCCTCCAGCGCCATCCGAACCAGCATCGCCATCGGGACGCCCTCCCAGTGGCCGAGGCCGCGCCCGCCCATCTCGCCGATCGAGATCCGCTCGGCGTTCATCCCGGTGACCGAGCCGACGAAGCCCGCATAGGTCACGTTCACGAACGGAACCCGGCCGCGGGGCTCGGCGATCGTCAGCACGGCGTGATCCTGCAACCGCCAGTCGCAGCCGTAGTCGAGGATCCGGCCGTGATAGAGCGTCCCGTCCTTCGTCGCCGAACCGCTCAGCGCGAAGCCCGAGCAGTGGAACAACTCGGGGATGAAGTTGGCGATCGCGCCGTCCTCGTAGGGAACACCACTGCCGTCGGCAATTCCCCGAATCTCTTCCAGAAACCGGGCGGGGATGTACTTCTTCTGCGTCGCGATGATCCCGCGGATGACCTGCTTCGGGCTGAGGACCTTCATCCCGCCCAGCTCAAAGGTCATCTCCTTTGCCTTCACCTCGAACAGGTAATGGATCTGGTCGCGGATGTCGTCGCGGAGCAGGACGCCCTGCTGGTAGCCCATCTCGTAAGGCGTCCCCTTCACGTGAAGGACGCGGTAGCCGTCGATCTCCTCGAGGAAGCCCTCGCCGCATCGGGCGATCGTCCGGGTTCCTGCGCGGGCGAGGCCGCCCGTCGCGAAGGCCAGGATCAGGAGCGCTCCGGCGATTCGCATCGATGCGCGTTTCATGATTCGATGTCCTCCGGATTCGGGGTCGCGGACGGCGTTCGATCGATCATTCCCACTCGATGGTACCCGGCGGCTTGCTGGTGATGTCGTAGACGACCCGGTTGACGCCCTTCACGGCGTTGGTGATCCGCGTCGAGACCCGGGCGAGCAATTCGTGAGGGAGCCGCGACCAGTCGGCCGTCATGAAATCCTCGGTCTCGACGGCCCGGATCGCGATGACGCTCTCGTAGGTCCGAGCGTCGCCCTGCACGCCGACTGCCTGCACGGGGAGAAGAACGGCGAACGCCTGCGCGACCTGACGATTCAGGCCCGCGCTTTGCAGTTCCTCGAGGAAGATCGCGTCGGCCTGGCGGAGGATCTCCAGCCGATCGGCCGTGACCTCGCCCAGGCATCGGACGGCCAGTCCAGGGCCGGGGAACGGGTGGCGCCAGATCAGGCTGTCGGGCAGGCCGAGTTCCAGGCCGAGGCGGCGGACCTCGTCCTTGAAGAGGTCGCGCAGCGGCTCGACTAGCTCGAAACCCAGTTCGGCCGGGAGTCCGCCGACGTTGTGGTGAATCTTGATCGTCGCGGTCGGGCCGTCGGGCTCGCCGCCGCTCTCGATGACGTCGGGATAGAGGGTCCCCTGTGCCAGGAATCGGGCACCGTCGATCGTCCGGGCGGCTTCTCGGAAAACGTCGATGAACGCGTGACCGATCCGTCGACGCTTCTCCTGCGGGTCGGTCACGCCGGCCAGGGCCTTCAAAAAGGTCTCCTCGGCGTCGACGACCCGAAGTTCGGCGTCGCTGTGGCGGCCGAAGGCGTCGACAACCGCGGCCCGCTCGTTCTGCCTTAGCAGCCCGGTGTCGACAAAGACGCAGACGACCCGGGGCCCAAGGGCCTTTGCCAAAAGCGCAGCGCATACAGCCGAGTCAACGCCGCCGGAAAGCCCACAGACAACCCGATCGTCCGGGCCGACGCGGTCGCGGACCTCGGCCACCGACCGCTCGATGAAGGCGCCCATCGTCCAGTCGCGGGGGTTGCCGCAGATCCGGTCGAGGAAGTTGCCGAGGATCAGCGAGCCGTACGGGGTGTGCGAGACCTCGGGGTGGAACTGCAAGCCGTAGATCGGTCGCGACCGGTGCCGGACGGCGGCGATCGGGCAATGCGGGGTCTCGGCGATCGGGATGAAGTCGGAGCCGGCGTCGTGGATCTGGTCGCCGTGGCTCATCCAGACGATCGTCTCGCGGGGGACGTCGTGGAAGATCGGGTCGTCCTCGCGGACGCGGAAGTCGGTCCGGCCGTACTCGCCTCGGGCCGGGTTGGCCTGAACGCGAGCGCCCAGGGCATCGGCGGCGAGTTGCAAGCCGTAGCAGATGCCGAGGATCGGCACACCGAGCGAGAAGATTTCCGGGTCGCACCGCGGGGCGCCCGGCTCGTAGACGCTTCTCGGGCCGCCCGAGAGGATGAGGGCCAGCGGGTTCAGCTCGCGAACGCGGTCGGCCGTGATGTCGTGCCGGACGATCCGGGCGAACGCGTGCCGCTCGCGGACCCGACGCGCGATGAGCTGCACGTACTGGGCGCCGAAGTCCAGGACGAGCACGGGCCGCGACGCCGGGCCGATCTCCGCCATTGAGCCGCCTTCTCGATGTCCGGGGAATGCTTGGGGCCGATGCGCGCGGACCAGACTGCCCGGCCGCGACGCCACGACGATTTACCTTACCCCAGGAACGACCGACTGGCAATTGAAGTGGAGAGCGACGAGAGCGACCGGAACCTGGCCTCGGGCTCCATCAGATCCGCTCCTCGATCAGGACAGGCATCCGGTTCGATCGCGTCATCACCTGATAATAATGGCTGGCCGGCTCGCAGATCATGTAGACGACGGCATGCCCCCGCTCGTCGGGGACGAGGATCCCCCGGATCCCCTGGCGGATCCGGTACCAGACCCCGCGCTCCAGGCCGATCGTCGCCGGGATGTCGACCGCGATCGGCCCGAGCTCGCGCCAGTAGCCCTCCTGGACGGTCGACAGCCAGGTCCAGCCGGTCCGGGGCAGGAACCGACTCTCGCCCCGGCCGTTCCCCCACCGCGCAAGGCCGAGCTGCCCGTCGCGCCAGATCGGTAGCCGAGGCGAGCGGTCCCGGAAATAGAACCGGACTTCCCGCTCGCCGCCCCGCTCGTGGACGCGACGCTCCAGGCCATGCCGCCCGATCAATTCCGTGGGCAGTTCGCTCCATGCCAGGGCAATCCCGACGCACATTTCTCCTGGTCATTGGTTCTTTGGAATTTGTTTTTGGAATTGGTACAGCCCGCCTCCTCCTTCGCGGCGACTGCTCTCTCCCGATCGTTTCTCCCTGATCGAGCAACCTGGCAACTACCAATTACTAAAAACAAATCTTCCCTCGGATATCGCAAATATCGTACTCGTTGGCGGTGTCGCGGTAGATGGAGGCCAAAGGGAGGGTGGCGGCGCTCCGGAGGACGAACCGGCCGTGCCGGGCGTTGACCTCACGCTTGAGCCGGGCGACGGCCTCGGCACGGGCGCGGCGGGCCGGCGATTCGAAGAGGTCGGCCGGGGTGTCGCGGCGGGCGGTGAGGTCGTCGGCGATCAGGTGCATGTGGCTCGCCAGCGCTCGGGGAATCCAGGCACGCCGAAGACAGGGACGCACCACATCGAGCAGGAAGATCG
>DAIDJI010000058.1 GCA_027451455.1 Planctomycetales bacterium
ATAGGCGGGGACGGCCACCACCCCGGCATACAGGCAGCCGAAGAACGCGGCGAGGAAATCCAGCCCGGGTGGATAGACCAGCAGCGCCCGCTCGCCGGCAAGCCCCCGGGTCTGGAGTCGGGCGGCCAGTTCTCGGGCACGCCGATCCAGGTCGCCGCGGGACATTGCGAGAGCGCCGGTGGGCTCTCCTTCGGGAAGGAAGGAAAAGAGCTCAGCGCCTGGGTCCTCGGCCGCGGATCGCCGCAGGAGCGAGACCAGGCTCTCCTCGCCGTCGATCGTCGCGTCTGATGGTCGATCCATGAGATCACTTCGCCTCTTCCATCCGCTTTTTGAGGCTGAGCGGTCGCATGTCCGTCCAGACCTCTTCAATGTACGCCAGGCATTCCTCTCGGGGGCCTTCTCGGCCCGCGTCCTCCCAGCCGGGCGGGTTCTCGCGATCGGTGAACCAGATTGAATACTGGCCTTCCGGATTCACCACCACCTTGTAACGTCCCTGATCCTCGCTCGCCATCGCGGTCTCCTTCCGGGGGCCGATGCCCAACGTCGCAGGCCCTCGACTCTCCTCGCCGCCGACTGCTGAGTCGACGGCGGCTTCCATCGCGCGGGCCGAAAATGGTTCGGGCCCCTTCCTCGTGCAATTCAAATACCAGATTTCCGAAAACCGATTCCTTCATGATTGAATGTCTTCAGCCATTGTCCGTTATGAATCTGACTGAAGAAGATCTCGGAATGCCGGGCATCTTTCTGGGCAAGTTCGACGCCGGATGAAGGTGGGATGCCTGGCGGAACGGGATGGGACTGCCGAATCCTCGCTCGAGCCGCCGAGGCGACGAGGCTCGAATGATCAGGAGCCGGGCGATAGGCCGGTACAGGAGTTTGGATTCGGTGGGAGGATGGCAGTACCTGCCTGTTGATCGCCGGAGGCCTCGGCACGATTCGAGGCACCGGCTGGAATGGCCGTCGCACGAATTCGGGCTTTCACGAGCCCGACGCTCCGGTTGACTCTCTCGGTTTCAAGGACTGCCAAGACGATCCGGCACGATCCTTCGAAGCCGGCCGACCGCGCTCCCGGAAGGTGCGGGCCGCTCTGGAACAAGGTTCCGGCGGCGTGCGCCGGGAGGGTCGCGGACGATGTCGACCGTCCTTGGAGACGAACCCATCCCTGAGGAATTCGTTACGAGTCTCTAACAACATAGGCAGGTCGTTGCCCAGGCTTCAAGGGCGTTCCGGTGAAATTTCCGGGATAAGGGCCTTCCGCGTTCTGGGTGGGCTGCGCACCGTGGGCTGGAGGATCTTGACCGGAAAACCGTTCGGGTGGAAGAAGATGCGCCGAGGGGAAGCGACCATCGAACCAAAAAAAAGGCCGCAGACCCGGGTAGGGACTGCGGCCTGGTGGTGGGAGAGCCACCTCAGGGACTCGAACCCTGGACTTCAGCTTTACGAAAGCTGCGCTCTACCAACTGAGCTAAGGTGGCGGGCGTCACCGAATAGGGCGCATGGAGCCAGATGGCGACCAGAGTTAGAGTAGAGCGGGAGCTTGCGTGTGTCAAGGGCGAGTGAGTCGGCGATTCGGCCGGCTCAGGGGCGTTTGACAAACGGGTTGGGCGTTCCTTCGAGCGGACCGCCGGGCTCGGGGCGCCAGAGGGCCAGGTCCTCGATCTTCCGGGCGAGGGCGAAATCGAGGTCGGTGATCCCCCCGGCGGAGTGTGTCTTGAGCTTCACCCAGACTTTCGCCCAGGTCACGGAGAGATCGGCGTGGTGGTAGGCCGCCTCGCAGAGAAAGCCGATCGCGTTGACGAGCATCAAGGTGGTCGGCCAGCCGTCGGTGCTGAATTTCCGCCGGATCCAGCCGTCCTCGAGATACCATTCTGAGAGGCCATGTTCGCGGATTTTGGCCGAGACCTCCTCGTCGGTGTAGGTTTTCGGTTTTTCCTTCTGGTCGCTCATCTGGGCAGCCTCCGTTTTTTGGGCGTGCGGGTCGACGGCGGGCGATCCTGCCCCGATCAGAAGCCCTTCCCCTTTGTGGTCAGCCGGACGCGGCCGATGTACATATCGGCCGTGATGAAGAGGGTCGAGCCGTCCTCGGCCCAACCGCAGTTTGCGGTGGCCTCACCCGTGGCGAAGGTTCCCAGGTGGGTTCCGTCGGGGGAGAAGACCAGGACGCCGCCGGGGCCGGTCGCGAACAGGTTTCCCGAGGCGTCCACCTTCATCCCATCGGGAAGCCCCTTCTTCTGGGGCGAGACCGAACTCGAGACATCGGCGAAGATGCGGCCCTCGCCGATGGTCCCGTCATTCTTCACCGGGAACGCCTTCCAGATCGCCCGTTGCGGATCGGAGTTGGCGACGTAAAGCGTTTTCTCGTCCGGCGAGAAGGCGATGCCGTTGGGGAAGGTCATCTCCTTCGTGAGAAGGGTGACGGTCCCGTCGGTCGAGAGGCGATAGACGCCGTTGAAGTCGAGCTCCTTCGCCGGATCATCGTTCTTACCGAGGAGCCCGTAGGGCGGGTCGGTGAAGTAGAGGTCGCCGTTCGACTTGTAGACGCCGTCGTTGGGACTATTGAATCGCTTTCCCTGATAACGATCGGCAAGAGTGGTGAAGGTTTCGCCGTCGAGCCGTGCGACACGGCGGTCGCCGTGCTGGCAGAGGACGAGCCGACCCCTGGCGTCCATGATCAGTCCATTGGAGCCTGGCTCACCGCCGCGGGGCGTCGAGCCGGTGTATCCGCTCGGCTTGAGGAAGACGCTGACACCCTTGCCGTCCCGCCACTGGAAGACGGTGTTCATCGGGACGTCGGAGAAGAGCAGGCGGCCCTGGGCGCGGTCCCAGACGGGTCCCTCGGACCAGTCGAAGCCCTCGGCGATCCGCTCGACTCGGGCTTCTTTTGGGACGAGTTGATCGAATCGCGGGTCGAGCCGCTCGATCGTGCCGAGTGTCGGCCGGTCGGCCTTCTGGGGCTGTGCAAGGGCCGGGGTGTTCAGGCCGAGGACGAGGAAGGCCAGAGCGCCGATCGTCGACAGCCCGGGAGAGAGTTGCGGTTTCATGGGTGCGGGTCCGGTTCTGGGGATGGGTCTGGCGGCCGGGGCCCTCGCGGCCTTCGGCCATTTCCCCAGAGGTTATCCGGCGCGGGGCAGCGGGGCAACGGGCGACGTTCAGGCGCCTCGGGCGAGGATCGGCGTGCGGGCCGGGTCAAGCTCGTCGAAGCAGTCGAGCAGGGCTCGAGCGGCGGCATCCCAGGTGAATCGATACGATCGGGCGATCGCCAGGCCAGCCAGCCGATCGCGGCGGGCGGGATCGGCGAGGAGTTCGGCGATCGATCCGGCGATCTGGTCGACATCGGTCGGGTCGAAGAACAGGCCGGCCTCGCCGATGACCTCCGGGAGCGAGCCGGCCCTGCTGGCGATCACCGGGGTCCCGCACGCCATCGCCTCGACGGCCGGCAGGCCAAAACCCTCCAGCAGCGAGGGCTGGACCAGCGCGTAAGCCCTCGAATAAAGGAAAGCCAGCTCGGCGTCGGGAACGAAGCCGGTGAGGATCACCCGGCCGGCCAGGCCGAGGCGATCGATCGTCTCTCGAATCGCCGGAATGCCCGAGTGAAAGACGTCCTGGACATCGCCGGTGAGAACCAGGCGGGTGTCATCAGATGCCGGGTGTGCAAAGGCCTCGATCAGTCTCGGAAGATTCTTGTGGGGGCTCAGTCCGCCGACATAGAGCAAAAACCGATCGCCCGGCGAGAGTCCGTATCGTTGAAGGATCTTGTCGGATTCGGGACCTTCGGGGCGCGGGGCGAAGATCGGGTCTGGCCCCTCGGTGATCAGGCGAATCCTCGAGTCGGGCCGACCGAGCCATCTCTCAATGGAGTGTCTGGAGGCCTCGGAGACCGTGACAATCCGGTCGGCCCACCGCACGGCGGCCGTCTCCTTGAGTCGCCAGGCGATCCGACCGGCGAACCTTGGGAAGACCAGTTCGGGATGCTCCAGCGGGAGGGTGTCGTGCATCGTCACGATCAGCCGGCCGCAGTTCCAGACGGGGAAGAAGCTATAGGTCGCCGGGAAGTACATGGCGTCGAGGCCCCGCCGCGCGACGGCCCGCCCCATCGCGAGCATGTCGCCGAAGCGACGGCGTCCCTGGGCCGAGGCCGCCCTGCTGGGCGCCTCGCCGACCTCGACCACGATTCGATCGAAGCCTGGCGGGATCTCGACCGCCTGGGCGGAGGGGGCGTCGACGAAGATGGTGAAGCGGTGAGGCGTCGCCTGCCGCGCGACCGCATCGACCAGCCGGCGTGCAAACCGACCGAAGCCGCGTCGGTTGGAGAGGCAGCTCCCGTCGATCCCGATTCTCATGGCCGGTCTCCCGGTCGGGCAACGCTCCCGGCGCGTCGGGGGACTGTACTGGCCTCGCGTGTGCCCTGAAGGTGTGGCGCGGGGACCGCGGTTCGGTCGGGTCGAGTGGCCCGACGGCCGAGGCGGCCGAACTGCCAGTAGGTCATCGCGATCACGACGGAGAGCCCGCAGCACACGTAATAGACCAGTTGCAGGGCCAGGCCGGCGGCGGCGAAGGCCCACCCCTTGCGCCGGGCGAGGAAGGCAAAGAACGCCCGGTTCAGGCCGACAATCGCCGCGAGGCCACCGACCGCGATCGTCCCGGCGAGAGCCGCCAGGGAGAGGGTTGGGGCCAGCGGTGCAATGGCGGCGGCGATCCCCGAAAGGCCGGTGAGGGCGACGCAGAGTTTCTGGGTTGCTCGGACGTTCAGATCGGTCTCGACGATCCCCGTCCGCTTGATGAGGAGCATCCAGGGGACGCCCCGGCGGAAAATGTCGGTGCGGACCATCTCGGCGAGGGTCCACCGCTTCATGTGGGTCGCCAGTACGTCGCGAGCCAGGACGATCCGGTGCCCGGCGCGAGTGAGTCGATAGCCCAGTTCGATGTCCTCGATCGCGGGCCTCGGGTAGAGCCGCGGGTCGAAGCCGCCGAAGTCGAGGAAGAGGTCGCGTCGGATCATCCCGCAGCCGGTCCAGAAGGTGTGGACCGGTCGGACGTCTCCGTCGAACCGCCCCTGCTGGTGGACGAAATGATGGAGGAGGTTACGGTACTGGCTGACAATCCCCGGCGCGGCTGGATCGTCATCATACGAGCCGAAGAGGGCCGCGAGTGCGGGATCGGCTTGGAAGCGGGCCAGAGCCCGGGAGAGGGCGTCGGGGTGAACGGCCACGTCGGCGTCAAGGAAGAAGATCAGGGGGGCTGAAGCTCGCTGGGCGCCGAGGTTGCGGGCCGCGGCCGGCCCCTGGGCCCGGTCGAGCCGAACGACGACCGCCCCGGCTCGCTCGGCGACGCGGGAGGAATCGTCGGTCGAGCCATCGTCGACGACGATCAGCTCAAAATCGGCCGCGCGCGAGTCGCGAAGCCGACGGAGGCACCGCTCGAAGTCGCGGCCACCGTCGCGGACGGGGACCACCACCGAGAGCGACGGCCTCCGCGGCCCCGGGCTCGCCGGACCGGCGGGGACATCGTCCATGATACACCCTCGCCCGTCAGAACGGGCCGCGTGCCGGAATGCGTCTCCATCCTTGGGATCGCCCGAACACGCGCCCGCGACCTACAGCGACGGAGCGGGGCGATCACCTCGCCGCGTTCTCGTCGAGCAGCCTGGATCTCGGCCGCATCGTCGCTATACTGTCGCGACGTGCGGCGGGACTGTAGCCGGAACCCTTTCCTCTGTCAACGCGGCCCCCGCAGGGTCGCGATCTTGCCGACACCGTCCGGACAGGGCCGGGCCAGTTGTCTTTCGGCCATCCCCCGATCCCACCTGTAGGAAAAGACGCGAGGTCTCGGAGCCGAACGGACGGCGCATCCGGCGCCGGCCCGGTAACCCGTGCGGAATCCTCCGTCATTCTCAAGAGCGGGGCCGTCACGGCGCCGATCAACAATCCTGTCCCGCCGCGCGGGAAGGGCGGCCGAACCGCCGCCTCGCGCCGCCGAGGAGACTGATCGTCTCATGCTCTTTAGCTCACCCCTGTTCCTGTTTCTGTTCCTGCCCCTGGTCCTGGCGATGTATTTCCTCGCTCGGGGCGCCGGCCGGAACGCGGTTCTGCTGGTCGCCAGCCTGGGCTTCTACGCCTGGGGCGAGGGGCGTTACGTCCTGGTGATGGCCGCGATCATCACGGTGAACTACGCGGCGGCCCGCCGACTGGAATGGTTGCCGAGCCCGGCGCGGAAGCGGTTCCTACTCGGGGCGACCATTGCTCTCAATCTGATCGGGCTCATCGCGTTCAAGTACACCAATTTCCTGGTCGACAATGTCGACTCGATGCTCGGTCTCTTCGGGTCGTACCAGATTCACCTGGGCCCGGTCCATCTGCCGCTGGGAATCTCGTTCTTTACGTTCCACGCGATCTCGTACCTCGTCGACATCTATCGGGGCCAGGCAAGGGCAGGTGGGCCCATCGAGTTCGCGCTCTACATGACATTCTTCCCGCATTCGATTGCCGGCCCGATCGTCCGATACGGCGACATCGCCGGCCAGCTCGTCGATCGGGTCATCACGACGGAGGAATTCGCGCGCGGAGTGCGGCGGTTCGTCGTCGGGCTCGCGAAGAAGATGCTGATTGCCAATCAGGTTGCGACGGTCGCCGAGGCGGTCTTCCAGGCGCCCACGGGTGAGCTGACCGCCTCGGTCGCCTGGCTGGGCGTGGCCTGTTACACCTTGCAGATCTACTTCGACTTCTCGGGCTATTCCGACATGGCGATCGGCCTGGCGGCGATGTTCGGGATCGACTTCCGCGAGAACTTCGATCGACCCTACATCGCCCGTTCGGTCACCGAGTTCTGGCGCCGCTGGCATATCTCGCTCTCGACATGGTTCCGAGATTATGTGTATATACCTCTCGGCGGGAATCGAAGAGGGCCGCTGCGGACGTACGCCAATCTGGTGATCGTCTTTGCCCTCTGCGGGATGTGGCACGGACCAAGCTGGAATTTCCTGGTCTGGGGCCTCTTTCACGGCGGTCTGCTGGTGGCCGAGCGGATGGGACTCGGGCGTTGGCTGGAGAGACGGCCCCCAATGGTTGGTCACGTCCAGACGATGCTCGCGGTGATGGTCGGCTGGGTCTTCTTCCGCGCGGAGACGATGGGGGAGGCGCTCGGCATTCTGCGAGCGATGGCTGGTTTCGGGACGGGGACGGGTGTGGAGTACCACCCGTCCGTCTATCTCGATCCCCTCGTGGTGCTGGCGATGGCGGCGGGCGTGATCGGTTCGATGCCGGTTGGGGCCTGGATGGTCCGGGCGAGAGATCGAGTGGTCGAGACAGACTGGGTCGTGCTTCGGCCAATCTTGCGGGGAACGTTCGACGTTCTCGAGCTCGGCGCCCTGGGGCTTATGTTCCTGACCTCGTCGATGTTCCTGGCCGCCGGGACACATAATCCGTTCATCTATTTCCGGTTCTGATTCGAGATCCGAATCGAGGCCCAGGTGGAGGCGTCCGGATGAACCCGACCCGACACGCCGAGGCGAGCACCAGCCGACGGCCCTCTCGCATTTATCGGAGGGTTGTCGGCGCGGTGTACCGGGGCCGCCGCGTTCGTTGGGCGGACGTGCTTCTCATCGCCGGTTTCCTGGCGGCGATCTCGATCCCGATTCTGGGAATGATTTCTGGCCTCGACGCCGGGGAGCGTTTACACGAGAACCGTCTACGTGTCCGACCCCCGTCGTGGCCTCGCAACCTGGGAGCGCTGGCCGCGTTCCCGCGCCGGTTTGAGAGCTTCTTCAATGACGGCTTCGGATTCCGAGAGCCGCTGATCCAGTGGCTGAGCCGGGCCGAGGTGGAAGGACTGGGGGTTTCGTCGTCGCCGCAGGTGATCGTCGGCCGAGCGGGATGGCTTTTCTTCGCGGGCCTCGGTGCGAGGGAATACCTCCGCGCCACCGAGCCTTTTCGCCCCGAACAACTCGAGCGATGGTCGGAGATGTTTCAGGAGCGGCACGACTGGCTCGCCGCGAGGGGGATTCGATATCTGGTTGTGATCGTCCCGAACAAGGAGACGGTCTATCCGGAATACCTCCCCGCCTCCGCGAACCGGGTCGGCGAACGATCGCGATTCGACGAGCTTCTGGAATACCTGGCACGGTATTCGAACGTCCATGTTCTCGACATGCGAGCGGCCTTCCTGCGCGAGAAGGCGAAGGAACCGCTCTACTACCGAACGGACACACACTGGAATGGCCGGGGAGCGTACCTGGGCAGCGCCGAGATCGTCCGGGCGCTTTCGGCCTGGTTCCCCGCGATGAGACCTCGGCCGCGATCGGATTATGAATCGGTCTCGATCCCGCACCCAGGATTCGACCTGGCGGGGATGCTTGGCCTCTCGGATCGGTTGGTCGACACCGCCGACGAGCTGGTCGATCGTGCCGCTCCGGTGGTCCGGAAGCTTCCGCTGGAATGCCGGATGCCCCGAGGATCGACGGAACTCCAGCGTCCCTTCGCGATGGAACGTGAGGCCCCGAGCCTACCGCACGGGGTCCTGTTCCACGACTCGTTCAACGTGGCGCTGAGGCAGTTCCTGCCGGAGCACTTCCGCCGGCTCGCCTGTGTCTGGAAGTACACTCTCGATCGCGAGGTCATCGAGCGTGAGAAACCGGACGTGGTGATTCAGGAACTGGTCGAGCGGTCGTTGATGTGGAACATCCCCGAGTTCCGCGACGACGACGGGCCGAACGCCACCCGGGTCTGGCTGGGTCCGGATCGAGCGGATCAGTCGTCCAGATCGAGGTAGGGGCGGCAGTATTCGAGCAGTTCCAGATCGGCCAGTTCCTGCTCTAGCGAATGACGCGACGGCTTCTCCAACAGGCTGGCGCGAACCTCGCCGATGAGCCGGAGGGCAAACTCGCGACGGGCGCGCTGGAGCGCCTGGCGGAAGGCGCCCGGGGTGACCGGCCGCTGGAGCCGCTCGGCGAGGCGTTCGGCCCATTCCTTCGAGGTGAGCCCGGGTTCATCGACACGGAGCCGAAGGATGGTGTGATGGGGCTGGCCGGTCCGGCGCTCCATATCCTGGAGGGCCGCCCAGGCACGATCCAGGAGGTCGGTCCGCCAGCTCAGGAGGAACTGGCGGTCGAATTGCTCGAGGCCGTCATCGACGACGGAGGGCTCGTTCTGTCCCGGGACGATCGCCGAGGCGCCATCGCGGCGCCGTTTGCGATAGTAATCCTTCATGAGATTCTGGACGGCCCGCTTGACATAGTCGCGGAACCGTCCACGGCTGGGATCGCCGTGGCGGAAGTCGCCGCGGAGAAACCGGATGGCGAACTCCTGATCGAGTTCCTCAGCGGCGTCGGGATCCTTCAGGGCCTTGAGCAGGTACCGATGGACGGCGCCCGCATATCGGCACATCAACTGCGACATTGCCAGGCTGACCTGTTCCGGTGTCCCCGACTTCGCCTCGAAGACCAGGTTCCACTGAGTGGACAGGTCTGAGAGGCGCGGCTCGGCCTCGACCTTCTCCACGGCGACCGCCTCCCGGGCATTCGGCCCGTCCCAATCGTCGCGCGCCCCGGCCAATGCCAGGCCTCTTTTCTCATCTTAACCGATTCCCCGACCGGTTGCGAAAACCGGTGTTGCGAAAAAAAAACGCGCCCCGGACAGACAGTCCATGCAATCGCCCGTACGAGAGAACGAAGGAGGTCGGACCGGGGCAACGAGAGCCCCCAACGGCCCGACGCAAGACCGGCTCGATTCTGACCTTGCCGCGTGAGGAGCCATTGTGATGAGACCCCACGACTTTCTGAGTGCCGAAGGGGCACGACACTGGTTCCTCGACACACCCGAGGCCCAGGTCCTCAGCGCCAGCCGCGAGAGGGAATTGCTGCTCGAGCTGGACCAATGTCGACGTGGCCTGCTCCATGCCACCCGTCGGCCTGACGGAACGGCCTGGGACCTCGCCCGGCCCGACGCCGAGTTTCGCCGGGCCGTCCGCGGACTCGGCGACCGTTCCGAGTCGGCCGGGACGGAACCGCTCCCCGATCTCGCCCGCCGATATGACGAGATCCGTGGTCTGCTGGCAATGGCCAACGCGCGGCTGGTGATGTACATCGCCCGCCGCTACCTCAATCGTGGCATCGCACCGGCCGACCTGCTCCAGGAGGGGTTCTGCGGCCTGCTCGAGGCGATCGACCGCTTCGACCCAGTGAACACGACGAGGCTGGCGACTTACGCTTCGTGGTGGATTCGCCAGGCGATCCAGCGAGCCATCGCCGATGGCAGCTACCCGGTCCGGCTCACCCCGCGCCAGGTCCGCCGGCTGGCCCAGTCACTGCCCTGCCACCACCACGACGAGGCGACGACCGCGCCCATCACCCCGGACGAACCGGCCGAACCAATATCGCACCCCGAAGCCGAGCCGGCCGCGACCTGGTACGAACTCGCTGCGATCCGGCCCAGGGTCTCGCTCGACGCCGTCACCGGACGCGAAGACTCGACGCCGTTGGCCGAGATCCTCGCCTTCCCCACTGACGAGGACCGCGAGGCCGACGATCAGGTCGAGTCGGTCCATTTGCTCCTCGACGCCCTGAATCCACGCGAGCGGATGGTCGTCAAGCTCCGGTACGGCCTGGAGGGGAACTCCCGACACTCTCTCAGCCAGATCGGCGAAGTCCTCGGCGTCTCCAAGGAGCGCATCCGACAGATCCAGGACCGCGCTCTCCGGAAGCTCCGCGAGGCGGCCGTCCCGGCCGAGGCAGAGCGTGCGACCGCCGGGCGATCCGTCGGCTAAAAACTCGGGGCACCTGATGGGTTCTCGATCGAAAATCGAATCATCAAGGTGGAGTTTTCCCCAGGCCCACTTCAGGGCGCCCGCGAGAGATGGAATCTTCCCTATCTTGACTCCTGAACCGGTGGAATGACCACCAAATCTCATCCCGTCTCGCCGATCGAGCAGGATCTCTGGTTCGCCGCTCCCGGTTCACGATACCCTGGAAGGAGTTGGATCTCGCCCGATGGTTCGGTCGGGTCGCGAGAGATGTGCCGAGTCCCCCAACCCCGCGAAGCCGATCCATCATGGCCGATCCCACGATCAAGGTCCCCGAGAATGCGCCCGGGCCGTTCTACGTTGACGAGACCTGCATCGATTGCGATCTCTGCCGCGAAACCGCACCCGAAAACTTCCGCCGCAACGAGGACGGCCGCCGAAGCTTCGTGAACCGGCAGCCTGAAGGCCTCGAGGAAGAGGCGGCTTGCCGTTCCGCGATGGAGGAATGCCCGGTTGAGGCCATTGGTCGCGACGGCGGGAATGCAACCTGATGGGCTCGCTCAGGGCTTGCGCGCCGCCCGCTCGCGATCGAGGATCAGTCGGTCGAAGGCGGAGAGCAGGTCTTCACGATGCGAATACGGACCTGGCCGATAGGCACGCGAGCCGAGCCCGAGCTGCATCTGCTCGCAGACGTGCCAGTCTTGCCGGTTGGTGATGTCCCAGAAGCCGACCGCATCCGCGGGATCGAAGTCGGGGGCGGCGAGTGCGTCGGGGTGGAAGAGCCACTCACAGACCACTTCCGTCCGGCCGGTCCCTCGGGGCCAGAGGGCGTGGGTCATCACGTAATCCGGGTGCAGGCTCAGCAGCAGGTTCGGCAGGACGGCGTAATAATAGACGTGGCGGCACTCCGAAGGACCAAGTCCCGGCAGGCAGGCCCGTCGCGATCGACCGTCGGTCGATAGCGTCGCGACCCCCTCGCGCAGGGCCATCCGGCCGCCGAGGTATCCTTCGTCGGCCGGCTCATTCTCACCGCTCAGATAATGCGAAAGCTTCTGGAGCGCGGGGTGAACTCCCGGACAGTGCAGGCATTCGGAATAATTGTGGATCAGCAGCTTCCAGTTGGCCGCGACGTCGTAGGTGATCCGATGGCCGATGCGAAGTTCGCCCATCCGCCAGGCCCGGAACTTCTCGTCCATCCCGGCGAGTTGATCGCGGAGCGAAGCCGTCGGACGCTCGTGGAAGTGGAGGAAGACGAGCCCATCCCAGACATCCAACGAGAGCTGGGCGAGTGGGTAATCCTCGGTCCGNAAACCCTCAACGCGTTCCATGTGAGGCGCCCCGACGAGCCGGCCGTCGAGGTCATAGGTCCAGGCGTGATAGGGACATCGGATCGTGGCACCGGTCGAACCCGAGGGTGCCTCGCAGAGTCGCGTACCCCGGTGCCGGCAGACGTTCGAAAAGGCCCGAATCAAGCCCCCGTCGCCCCGGACCAGGATCAGGCTCTCGCCGGCGACTTCTCGGAGGACGTAATCCCCCCGCGCTGGGATCTCCTCGGCCCGACCGGCGTAGAACCACATCGAGCCAAAGAACCAATCCCACTCCTCTCGGAAACAGGCAGGATCGACGTAGTATCGCGCCGGAAGGCTGGTCGCCATCAAGGCCGTCTCGGACATTGGGAAATCTCCGGTGGGCGGTCATTGGGCGGCACCCGCCAACTTCATCGTAATTCGGCTTCTGCTTTGCTCTCAAGCGTGGAGAGGGCTTCTCCGACCGATCCGATGCGTCGCGCGGCCATAATCTGGGAAATCTGTACCGATGGCACGGTATGCCACGTTGGCGGCGTCCAGTAAATCTGAGAATTTCGGGGGCTCCGGCCGATAGAGAGAAGGCGACGGCCGCCGACCGATGGCGGATCACGTCGACACGAGCACAGCCGAGAGATCGCAGGAGGCGACCGATGAGACGGGCGATGATGGGCGGCGTGGTCGGGGTCTGGATGGTGCTGGGGATCTCGGCGGGAGTGGCCGATGCGGCGTCTTGGGCCGATCGGATGTTCGCTGAGAACCGGCATGATTTCGGGCCTGTGCCTCGGGGTGCGAAGGTCAAGCACGACTTCTTGATGATCAATCACCTACCGGAGCCCGTCACGATCCTGGGCCTCCGGCCGTCGTGCGGCTGCACAAGCGGCCGTGCGAGCGCCTCGGTGGTGGGGCCGGGTCAGTCGGCCGTGATCGAGGCGCAGATGGACACGCGGAACTTCGTCGGGGAGAAGTCCACGGTCCTTTACGTCTCAATCATGACGGCGAGCGGTCGCGAGGCCGAGACCGGGCTGGGTGTTCGCTCGATGATTTTGAGCGACATCGTACTGAACCCCGGCGCGATCGACTTTGGGGCCGTCCGAAAAGGGGAGGCGCCGACCCAGACGCTGACGATCGACCGGATCAACCTGGAAGGCTGGCGGGTGCATCGGATGGTCTCGGGGTCGCGGGTACTGAACGCGCAGCTTGTCGAGACGTCGAGGCAGGGCGGGGCGGTGAGCTACCGGCTCTCGGTCGGCCTCAAGCCCGAGGCACCGGCCGGGCTGATCCGCGATGAGATCCGGATTCTGAGCAACGACCCCGAGTCGCCGAGTATCCCGGTGATGGTAACGGCCTGGATCCGGGGCGAGCTCTCGGCCTCGCCGTCGATCCTCTCGATGGGGCAGGTGCATTCGGCCAGTGGGGTTCAGGGCCGGTTCGTGGTCCGGGGAGCGCACCCGTTCGCGATCGTCGGGATCGAGGGGAACGGCGACGGTTTCACCGCGACGGCAACCACCGGCGCCCGCCAGACGGTGCATGTCATCACGGTGATGTATCGACCCGACCAGGGGAGCACCCGCGGCGACCTCCGACGGACCTTCCGCGTGCAGACGGACCTGCCCAACGAGCCGCCGGTCGACCTGACGGCCACCCTGCACATCGATCCCTGATCCGGTCGGCGCGAACGGTTCGCCCGCACAGGAGAAATTCGGGCCGAATCTGGTTATCATAGGGGCCAGGCGAGGAGGGAGGCACGCCATGAGCCATCACCGGGACGTTCCTGGCCCCGCATCCACAACCACGTCCGCGCCGGGTGTGGTCGAGGAGGTTGAGGTCCGCGGTCATATTGTGGACTCGCTCCTCCTACCGAAGATCCTCGACCGCATCCTTCTGATGGGCGGGACCTTCGAGATCCGCGAGTGCATCATCGGGGTCCGGCGATCGGACCCCAGCTATGCCCGGATCGCAATCCGGGCCCCTGACTCGGAGGCGCTGGCGGCGATCCTCGGCGACCTGGTCGAGCATGGGGCTTCACCGGTGCATCCGGAGGACGCCACGGTCGTCGCGGCAGATGTTGCGGGTGCCTTTCCTGATGGATTCTACAGTACAACCAACCAGCCAACCGAGGTTCGACTCGGCGGGCGATGGGTCGAAGTCGTCGATCAGGAGATGGACTGCGGGATCGTCGCGGACCGGGCGGCCGGCC
>DAIDJI010000059.1 GCA_027451455.1 Planctomycetales bacterium
CGGTCCCGGCCAGGCCATACTCGTCCCAGAAGACCGTCACAAATCGACCGCCCGCCTCGATCAGCCGACGGGCCGTCAGCGTCGCCTGGCCGAAGAGGGTCATCCCGTAGAGCGATCGCGACTCGTCGGGCTCCTCGCCGAGGTCGAATGCTCGACGAACCGCCGCCGAGCCCGCCAGCTCGTACGCCATCGCCCGGTGTCGATCGATCCCCGAGGCCCGAGAGGCCGCCGCATCGGCCACGCGTCGAGCCGCTTCGAGCTGTTCCAGAAGCGTTCGGCGCCGGTCGAGGCGGTCGAGGGTCAGCTCCCTCGGCAGCCCCGAGATGGCACCCAGTTCGAACCGACTCTCCGGCGTGACCCCTCGATACGGCTCGACGTCTTCCCAGACCTTGCCGGCGAGCGTCTTCCGAGCGGTGTTCGTGCCCCGGCCGACGAAATCGGCACTGACCGGGTCGTACGCCCGGCCAAGGAAACCGCCATAGGGCCCCGATCGCGGAACCTCGCCCGACCGATGGCTGCTGAACGCCCACGGCAGGACCAGGTTGCGAGGAACAGCCGACCGAGCGCCACCCGCCTTCGAATCGAGGTAATCGACGGCCGAGCCGATGAACGGGTAATGGGCCGGGTCGTGAGGGTGGAGTTCCATCGCGACGTCGATCCGGGGGATACCGGTCGTCGCGTAGGCAACCCCGTGGATCGGGTACGGATGCGTCACCGACCGGATCAGCGTGACCTTGTCCATCACCCCAGCGAGCTGCGGGAGACCCTCGCAGACATTCAGGCCCGGCACGCTCGACGGGATGCACCCCAGCTCGCCCCGGATCTGCTCCGGTGCCTCGGGCTTGGGGTCGAACGTCTCGATCTGGCTCGGCGACCCGTAGAGGAAAAGGAGAATGCACGACCGGGCCCGCCCGAATCCCGGCAGGTTCGCCGTCGATGATGCTCCTGCGCCCGCTTTAGGGAGCGTCAGGCCGCCCCCCAGGCCGAGCAGGCCCAGCGAGCCGACATGCAGCAGGTCGCGGCGAGTCAGACCATCACAAAGCCGCTTGGGACCGCCGAGGATGCGTAGCACGCCCGCCCTCCTGCTCCATCCGGCCACGATGTTCAACAATCCTCGAACAGCCTAACCGACCGGCGGCGACCCGTCAATGAATGGCCCACGAGCGAAGCTCTCGGCGCTACCGACCACTTCGAGTTCAACCGCGTTGCCGTCGAGCACGCGGCCACCGGCCTCTACGGAAACGTGCCGGACCTCATCATGCTGGTCGGAGTGGAAGTCGTGGTTGACCCGGACGGCAAACTCCGCCACGGGCCATCGCCTGGACGAACCCCTCTGTTTCCTCGGAGGCTCCGTTGTCGGCCGCGGCGAAGCGAAAATGGGGTGCAAAGGCCCAGGGATATGCCTTCTGGCCCTGGAAATGCCGACGGCCTCCACGAGGAGGAGGCGATCTGGCTCGGATATCGTTGTTCACCTCGCCGCTCTCGAAGATCGCCGCCGGGTGAAAGCGATCGGCAGATCTTCGAGAGCCCGAGGCCCAGTCTCGATTACCCTGGGATGGGAACCGGATTCTCTTCCAGCGCCTGGGTCGCGAACTTCATCGTCTTTTCGACCGTGACCGGCGTGACGTTTTTCGGGCTCGGGAGAGCCCTGGCTAACCGGTCAGCGTCCATCGCCGCCGAACTCTTTCTCCTCGGTGCGCTGACTTTCGACCGACCTGAGGACGCCGGAGGCGACGCGTCGATAGAGGGCCGAGCGATAGGCGCTGGGGGCCTCGGCGGCGATCCACTTGCGTGCGGCTTCGGCTAGCCCGCGACGGCCCTGCGCCTCAGCGATGGCACCAAGGGCGACGAAGCGATCCGACTCCTCAGGGTAGATCACGGTGCAGGAGCGGGCGTCCTCGAACCGGCCGGCGGCGATCAGGCTGTCGATCAGGAAGCCCGTCATCACGCCGCGGAGACCGGCCTGCGGGATCGAGGCGACGGCCTCGGCAGCGTCCTGAAAGGCGGCCGTCGCCTGGGCCGGGTGGCTGTGTTCGGGGCGGCACATGGCCTCGGCCAGCAGCAGAAGCGCCTCGGAGCGCGACTCGGCGTTGTCAATGGTCCGGGCCATCTCCACTCCCCGGGAGAACTGCCGCGAATCGGACGCAGAGAGCGCGATCCGGACCATGGCCCGGTTCTTCCAGATCAGCCGCTCGATCTCGTTCGCCACGTTCCAGGCGTCGAGGAGCAGTTCATCGGCGATTTTCGTGAAGTTGCCGGCCTGCTTGTCATCGGGGGGGACAGGAGGCAACTCAATGGCCCCCCGGGCGAGGTCGGACGGTGCTCGGCCGCCCAGTGGCGCCGGTGCTTGTGCCGGAACTGGACCGCGATCCGGTCGCGAGGGAGGGTTGGTGGTCGTCGGCGGATAGGGGCGTGGCGGCGGCGGGGCATTGTTGCCGCCGGCGCCTCGGCGATTGCCCAGCGATTCGATCTCCTCGGAGGCCAGGAAATCGTTGGCGATCGAGGAACTACCGATGGCCTCGCTCTCCGCGATCTCGTAGAGCATCTCGTTGCTGTAGGTCGGGTTGCTGATCAACCGGGCGAGGTAGACCGCACGTCGCCATTCGAGCCGGGCCAGGCGGATCAGGACCGTGGTCTCAGGGTGCTTCGGCAGGGCTTCGAGACCAGCGGTGGCCGCCTCGTCGGGTGTCGCGATCCGCCCCTGGTTCTCGCGGCCGACCCGGAGCAGGGTATCGGCAAGCCGGTTGAGCGAGACGACCAGGCCAATGAGTCGCTGGTCACGGACCAGAGGGACGTTCACCTCCGAGGTCGCCCGAATGGACTCTTCCAGGATGCGGTGGGCGAGCATCATCTGGTTGTCGGCCATCGCCCCGTTGGCAATCTGGCGAAGGGCCAGGCTCCGCTCGGCCGGGTCGACAATCGCGCGGGCCTCGTTCAGCAACGAGGAATGGATCTTGTCGGGCGCCTTCGTTTCGAGCGGGTTGGCCGCTTCGATCGGGAGGAGGAAGGGAACCAGATAAGGGTCGTTCGGGAACGAGACATCGACGCCCGGCCCGAAGGGAACGGTCCCACGTCGAGGGCCGAGGGGCAGCGCGGTTCCACCGGCCATCGGCGAGCCTGGCCCCCGCGCCGTCATCGCACCCGAGCCTGAGAGCGGGTTGGCCGACGACATCGCGCCGGCACCCGCTCCGGTGTTGGCGGTGGACATCGCCCCGGCCCCCGCGCCGGTCCCCAAACCGCTCCCCGTGGACGGCGAGACCCCCTGGGCCTGGGCCGTCCAGCTTCCGCCCAGGGCCAGGCCCAGAGCGACGACCGCCGATCCGGCGGATCCTTGGTATTTCTCGGCCATGACGGCTGAACCCTCCGGGCGGCCGGCAACCGTTCATGACGGGCCGCGCCCCCCCTCCCGGTTGTTGCTGAATCTGCCGGACCTGCCATGGCCTCGGGCCCAGGCTGTCCCTCCCGCCGTGCTTTCGGACGCGGAGCACGGGACAGCGCCGGGCCTCTCCTTATCTCCAAGCATGCCCTGCAATGTCGCCCCGGTCAAATCTTCGTCGAAGGGCTTGCCGGCCGACCAACCCCTGAGAAGATCCTCCTTGGATTCTCCAGCAACACCAGTCGAGCCACTTCCAACGCCTGCTCGACCGTCCAGCCCCGCCCTCGGATCGCGTCCTCGGCCAGGACCTTCGCCAGAACGCGACGGTACATCTGGAACTTGGGGAGGATGAATTCCAGCTTGTAGGCGTCAGAGTAGTATCCGAGCAGCTTCACCTTGGGCACCGCCTGGAGCCGGGCTTTCAGGTCGGCGGCGATGAAGGCCGGGACATTCGAGTACCACCAGTGCCCCATCGGCAGGACGTTGGGGAAGATCCAGGAGTAGGCCACCAGTTCTGCACCGGCGTCGGGCGAGAGGGTCGAAACCGGGAACGTCACACCCTGGAAGTGATTGAAGAGCTCTCGGTAATCGTACAGGCTGACCCGACGGTCAAAGAGGTCGCGACCGCCGAGAACGCCATCTGGGTAGACGTTCCGGATCGGCCCGATCATCAAGTCGAAGGGAAGGCGGAAGTCATCGCAGAATTCCGCAAGGGTCCAGAAGACAGCGCATCGGATCTCGTCGCGCTCGTCGGGGCGGAGGTCCATCCCGTGGATGGCCTTACGAATCGGGGTCACGGCCCTTCTGGGTGACGCCGGCCTCGGGAGAAAATCGGGAGGCAGGCTGATGGCACAGGCGCGGGCACCCCGGCTGACGAACTTCTCGAAGAGGGCTCCAATCGCCTCGCGCAGGCTGGCCTGATCCTGTACATCCACGCCCGAGGCCGACCGGAGCCGCTCGATCGTCCGCGGTTCGTGCAGCTTGAGGACCAGGTCGTCGGTGCGCAGGCAGGGAACAAAGGTCGAGGTATCCCAGCCCTCCAGCGGATCGTCGAAGTCGTTGGTGAGGAAGACCGCCTCGAGCCGGCTCGTCTCCCAGACCTGCCGATCCCAGGCCTCACCGTCGCGGCGATGGTCGGCAAGCTCGATCAGCTCGGCGATCGTCCTCGGCGTGATCCGGTCGGATGGGAACCGGTAGAAGGTTCGGGCGATCTCCAGGAGCCAGGAATACTGGACGGTCGAATCGATTCGATCCAGGTACTCGGCGAGGTTCCGCGCGCGGACGTCCGGATCCAGCTCCGCCGCGACGCGGTCCGCGGGCATCCCCGCCGAGTGAGCCAGCTCGGTATAGTAGTGATAGCCGAGCACCTCGTCGAGGTGCCGAGCCGCCGGTCGGTGCGGGTCAATGTGCGAGTGCGGGTCGAAGATCGGCCAGCGGGCCATCTCTTCAAGCAGCTCCGCCTCGATGGAGTTGTTATTTGTCATGTGTCACTGGTAATTTGCCATTTGTTATTGGTTCACAGCCGGCGGATGGCCGGTCCCCTGACCGACACTCTAGGATTTCCCGATCGTCTTCACAACCGCCCATCGACCCCAGAACCGCAACCCATTACCAATCACCAATCACCAAGAACAAAAATGCAAATCGTCGTGAGCGGGGGCGGGACGATCGCGCCGGTGGACGACGTCCGGGTGCTGACGAATGTCTCCACCGGACGGCTGGCGGCGGCAATCACCGAGGCGTTTCTGGCGCGGGGAGATTCGGTCTGGCACATCCAGACGCCGACGGCTCTCGTTCCCCTGCGCCGACTGGCCCTTTTCGACCTCGAGACGCCCAGCCCCGAGACCGAACTGGAGCGCCTCTCCGCATTGCGCCGGCGATGGATCGACTCACGCGACCGGCTTCACCTGCTCCCTCTCCAGGAAGGGACCGTTGGCGAGTATGCCCGGATACTGGGCGACCTCCTGCGATCGCAGCCGATCGACGTCGCCGTGCTGGCGATGGCCGCCTCCGACTACGAGCCCGAGCCGAGGCCGGGTAAGATCGACTCGGAGGCCGAGTCGATGGTCATCCGATGCCGGCGCGCTCCGAAGGTGATCCGATCGGTGCGCGAGACCTCACCGAATGTCTTCCTCGTCGGATTCAAGCTGCTTTCCGGGGTGACGCTGGAAGAGTTGATCAGCCGCGCCGCCGAGGCCGCCCAGACGAACCGGGCCGACCTGACGGTCGCGAACGACTTGCAGACCCTGAGGGAAGGCCGGCACACTCTTCATCTGGTCGAGCCCGACGGTTCCTTCGAAACGCTTGGCCCCGGCGATGACCTCGCCGATCGGCTGGTCGATGGGATCGCGGACCGGGTCTCACGGCGCCGAGCCACTGGAATGACGGGGGGATGATGGAACCCAGTCGATCCGAGCCATCCAGCGAGACGACGCCATCCGGGGAGCGCATCTACCTCCCCGAGCTGGACGGACTGCGGTTCATCGCGTTCCTCATGGTCTTCTTCTTCCACGGGGGCTGGCCCGAGGGAATGGTCCGGATGCTCGTCGGCCGGACAGCCGCCCGGGCTCTCCGCGAGAACGGTGGCTATGGCGTTCAGCTCTTCTTCATCCTCAGCGGCTACCTGATCACCACGCTCTTGCTCCGCGAGGAGGCCCGATACGGGCGCATCCATTTGAAGGCTTTCTGGATCCGCCGCATCCTGCGGATCTGGCCGCTCTATTACCTGTTGATCGCGATCGGCTTTTTCGTTCTGCCGGGTCTTGATGGCCAGCTCGGAACGTCCACCTATCGCGAGATGCTCAGGACCCACCTGCTACCGTTCCTGGCGTTCCTGGGGAACTGGTCGATGGCGCTCATCCGGCCGGTGCCCGACTGGCTGAGCGTTCTCTGGAGCGTCTGCGTGGAGGAGCAGTTCTACCTGATTGTCCCGCTCTTCGTCGCGATCGTGGCGCCCCGGCTCCGGGTCCCGATCGTCGCGGCGATGATCGCCACTTCCGTCGCCTTTCGAGGGTGGTGCGCCTACCGATTCGAGAGCCAGTTGATGATTGTCTTCAACACCTTCGCACAGTTCGACACACTGCTGAGCGGAGTCTTGCTGGCGATGATTCTGGGGTCGAACCGCGACCGTCCGGTCCTCAGGCGATGGCTCCGATGGCTCCAGTGGCCGATCTACGCGGGGTTCGGCTGGCTTTTGACCTGGCCGCGTCTCGGCCAGGGGACGCCGATCCACCGAACCTTCGACTTCGTCTGGATCTGGCTCTGCGGAGTAGGGATCGTGATGGTTGCGGTCTGGGGGCGGGGATGGCTGCAACGATCGCTCGCGTATTCGAGGCTGGTCTGGCTGGGAAAGATCAGCTACGGGTTGTACATGTACCATGAGGTCGCACTCTGGGCACGCGACCGACTCGACATTCGCATGGGCTGGTTCCCGAACAAGGAATATCTGCTACCAATCGGGGCACTGGCGCTGACCATTGCCCTGGCGGCCGGCTCGTACTATGGCTTCGAACGCCGGTTCCTCCGGCTGAAGCGAACGTGGACCCGAGTCCCGTCGCGGCCGGTCTGAGAGAGCCCCTCCGCGGGTTTCAGGGCGAACCGGCTCGCCCCATCGGCTCGATCCCAACCTCGTCGGCCCATCGCTCGACCTCGTTCAGGTCGAGGGCTCCGGCGTCCCAGGTCATCGCGTTGGCGACGGCGCATCCCATCGCGTGTCGAATCATCGACTCCGGCCCCATCCCGCGGAGCCGGCCATCGACCGACCCAGCGAGCATCGAATCGCCCGACCCAATCGGGTTGACCGCCTCGACCTCCGGCGGCGTGGCCCGGTACTTCTTTCCTTGGGCGAGGAACATCGCCGGGCGCGGACCGTCCGTGATCACACCCCACTCGACCCCCCGACTCTGCCAGTTCTGGAGCAAGGCGAGGGCGTCGGCGTCTGAAAAAACCGGCCGGCGGGCGAACGCCGCGGCCTCTCGGCGGTTGAGCTGCATCGCCGTCGGCCAGAATCCCCAGATGGCGCTGAGCGCAGGACCATACGTATCCAGGAACGATGGGATCCGGTGCGATCGGGCCAACCCGATCATCTCGCTAAAGAGCTCGTGCGTCGCCGGAGAGGGACTCGAGCCGGAAAGCGTGATCGCCTCGACCTCACCACTGCCGAGAGCGGCCTCGACCGCGCGAAGCATCGCCTCGGCCTCGGCCGGCGAGATGGCCGGATCGGGATCGAAGAAGGCCGACTGCTCGGATGTGGTCCCGGTCCGGACCGTCAGGATCACACGGGTGGGTGACTCGCTCGGGATCACGATCGGGTCGAGGCCGTCCTCGGTTTTGAGCAGGTTCTCGCAGACCCTTCCAACAGGTCCGCCGAAGAATGTCAACGGACGGGCCGATCGGCCCAGGCGCTTCAGCGCCCGGGCAACGTTGTTCCCCTTGCCACCGACCACCTCGCGCAGGGCCGTCCCTCGCACGAGGTCGCCCGGCTGCCAGCTCGGAACGGTCAGGGTCCTGTCCAGGCACGGATTCAGAGTGACGCAGAGAATCATCAGGTGTCGGGGGCTAAAGGTGAAGCCAAATGGTCCGGGTACTCTCCTCGCGTAACGATTCGTAACGTCCTGGCCGCGAGAGAACAAGCCCTCTCACCGGTCCAATCTCATCCTGGGCCACAACTTCCAGGCTCTGGCCGTTCTCGAAACCCCGAACCCCAGGTCTCGAACCACTCCTCTCTCATCGGGAGAGCCCCGTTGTCGGGGCAACTCGACGTCGGATATGGTGGACCCGATTTCGTTTGGGGCGATTCCGGAGGATGCGAGGCATCTCGTGTCCGATCGCGGCCGATGATGTGGAGAGAGAGCCGTTCCATGCCCTTGCTAACCCGACTCCTGCCGTACGCACTGGCCTTCGCCAGCAGCCTCTGCATCATGATCCTGGAGCTGGTTTCGAGCCGGCTGGTGGCGCCCCACGTCGGTTCCTCGCTAACCGTCTGGACGAGCGTCATCGGCATCATCCTCGGCGGCATCTGCCTGGGGAACGTGCTGGGCGGCCGGCTGAGCGACCGCGTCGATCCGCGCGCCGCCGTCGGGCCGCTCTTCGCCCTCGGGGCCTTCCTGACGATCTCCACCCTCTGGATCAATTCGCAGATTCCCCGCCTCCTGCCGGCCCCCGACCAGATGAACTGGGAGCTACGCACCGTCCTCGTCGTCCTGATCGACTTCCTCATCCCGGCGACCGTACTTGGCATGGTCGGCCCGGTGGTCGCAAAGATGGCCGTCGAGCAGGCGCGCCGGGCAGGCAGCGCCATCGGCGACGTCTACTTCTGGGGAGCCGTCGGCTCGATCTGTGGGACGATGCTCTGCGGCTTCGTTTTGCAGCTTTACTTCGGAACGTCCACCATCACCCTGCTCGTGGCCGCGGGGCTCTCGCTTCTGGCCGCGGCCCTGATCGCCTTGACACCCGCTCGCATCACCGCAGGGCTCACCGCCCTCTTCCTCGTGGCCGGTTCGATCCGGCCGATGGCCGAGCAACTGGGCGCCGTCGAGCTGGGCGCCTATCGGATCAGCTACATCGCGGTGGTCGGCAACGTTCTCTCGGTGATCCTGGCGATGCTGGGGATCGCGGGCCTGCTCTCCTCCCGCCGCCCTCAGGAGATGGCCGAGCCCAACGAGATCCCCCTGGCCGCCGACCCGAAGGGCGAGCCCCAGGAAGCCCGAACCGGCCTGGCCGACCTCGCCATTCTGGCGTTCCTGGCGAGCATGACCTTCATGGCGATGGAGATGGTCGCCGGCCGGCTGGTCACTCGACACCTCGGTTCGAGCATCTACGGATGGTCGAGCGTGATCGCCGTGCTGCTCGCCGGGCTAAGCCTCGGGAATCTCCTCGGCGGCAAGATCGCCGACTACATCCGGAGCGAAAAGCAGGCAAGCTGGCTCTTCCTGGTTGCCGCAGTGCTAACCCTGCTGATCCTTCCACTGGAGTCGCCGCCCGAAGGCTTCCTTCAAAAATATTTCGATTACGCCCCGCACCGATCGCTTCTCTCAAAGGCCCAGGGGCTCAAGTCACTCGCCGAGATCCACGGCCCAGACATCCCGCTCTCCTGGCCATTCCGCATCCTCACCGTGACGATCGGCATGTTCTTCCTCCCCTCGCTGGCGATGGGAACGGTCAGCCCGGTCGTCGCCAAGCTGGCCGTCGACAGGCTCCGGCAGGTCCGACGGACCGGCTCGGCAATCGGCCAGGTCTACGCCTGGGGAATGGTCGGAAGCATCCTCGGTACCTTCCTCACCGGCTTCTTCCTGATCGACTACCTTGGAACCAAGGGCGTCATCCTGGTGATCGGAACCATCCTGGCGCTCGGAGCAACCTTCCTCGGCGAACTCTTCGACGCGCTGGTCGCCGGCATCCCTCTGGGCCTCTGCGTGATCGCCTTCACACCGCCAGGATGGGTCGACGTTGTCTCCAAGGTCATCCCGGCGATCAACGGCAAGTCGTTCGCCGAGATGGGCCAGAACTGGGGCGTCCGCGAGCCCATCGGCGATCCAAAGACAACCGACGAGGAAAACGCCTGGATCGACGAGAGCGATTACTACTTCATCAAGGTCGAAAACGAGCCCGAAGAGGGCGGTAAAATCCAGCGCAGGACGCTCGTCCTCGACAACCTCATCCACGGCTACTTCATCCTCGACCACCCCCAGCGACTTGATTACGACTATGAGCATATCTATGCTCTCGTCGCCTACCGTGCGGCGAAGGCCGGCGGCCAGGTGACGTTCAAGCCGGGTGCCGAGGGCGAGCCGGCCCAGGAATCGAAGCCGAAGGCCGGCGGCGAGGAGAAGAAAACCACCTCATCGCCAAAGGCGGAGGAGAAGCCAGCCGGCAACGAGAAGAAGCCGGCCGGCGGATTGCGGAGCGTCGCGCCGGCCGGCGCGCAAGAGAAGAAGCCGGCCGCCGACCCCCCAAAGCCCACGAATACCGAGCCGGCCTCGCAGCCTCCAAAAACCGTGAACGCGCCTAGCTCCGCCAGGCCCGAGCCGACCCCGAAGCCCGTGTCGAAGCCGACGATCGATCTGGACAAGACGATCAACATCGACTCACTCAAGGATCTCACAAACCTGGATCTCGATCTCGAGACCGCACCCGAGCCCGTGATCCCGCCGGTCGAGACCTCGAAGTTGAAGACCCTCTTCCTCGGCGGCGGTGCCTACTGCTTCCAGCGGCACATGCAGTTTGCCTATCCCGGGACGAGTGTTGACGTCGCCGAGATCGACCCGGCCGTCACCCGGGCCAACCAGATGGCGACCGGTCTCCCCTCCGGAGAAAAAGCGACGATCCAGACCTACTGGGGCGACGCCCGACAGTTCGTCGAGCTGCACCAGGATACGAACAAGTACGACCTCATCTTCGGCGACGCCTTCAACGACTTCTCGGTCCCCTGGCACCTCACCACCCGGGAGTTCAACGATAAGATCAAGAAGATGCTCACGCCGAACGGCGTCTACATGATCAACATCATCGATGCCTATTTTTCCGACGAGCAGATCGAGAAGCAGGCCGACAAGGAGATCCAGAAGCAGAAGGTCACCGACGAGGCCGCCAAGACTGCGATCCGGGAAAAGTTCCGGGCGAGTGCTCTGCGGTTCGGCGGCTTCGTCGGCGCCTGGACCCGGACAGCCCGGCTCACCTTCGGCGAGAACAACGTCTACCTGTTCGGCACCGACGACCCCGGTCGTGGCCGTCGAGAGACCTTTGTCGTGGTGGCCTCGATGAAGCCGCTCGACCTACAGGAACTGGGCCTTCGCCAGGGCGACCCACGCTACTACACTCCCAAGGGAGATCTGACCACGCCCAAGCCCTACGACAAGAAGGACCTCGACACGATTGTGGACACGCGTTCCCGCCAGATCGTCCTCACCGACGATTTCGCGCCCGTCGAGAACCTGCTGGCGCCCGTCGCCGAAACGCGGGCCGAGGATTGATCGCGGTGAATCCTCGACTGGAACCGGCTCCTATAATGGGAGAGAGGTCCGATACGCGATCATCCGGACGGGGCCTGGGGTTTCTCGTACCTCCTCGGCGACCCGCCTGGATGATCGTTCGTCAATAAAAACAGGGATGATCGGGGCCATCCGGCCCTACCACACCTTCAACTCGAAGGAATTCCATGAGCCAGACATCCGAGCCCACATCGCCTCGTTGGCTCCTGGTGGCGATCGGCTTTTGCGTCCTCTGGGTTCTCTTGCTCTGGGTGTTCGGGCCAGGCTCTTCGGCGCCCCGGCTCAACGGTGGAGGAGGCGGCCTGCCTGCGGATTTCGCCTGGAAGATGATCGACCTCCAGAATCGCCCCGCCTCGCTCGAAGCCTATCGGGGCAAGACCGTCTTCCTGAATATCTGGGCGACCTGGTGTCCTCCCTGCGTCGGCGAGATGCCCTCCATTGCTCGACTCGCCGAGGAGCCCCGGCTCAGGGATAGGGGAATCGCCTTTGTCTGTGTCTCGGTCGACGATACAAACGACATCGTCCGGCAATTCCTCGAAGGGCGATCCTGGAAAATGGATTTCTTCCGCTCGCAGGACCTTCCCAGCGTCTTCCAGACGGCGGGCATCCCGGCCACTTTCATCATCGGCCCCGATGGCCGGATCGCGGCCAGCGAGGTCGGGTCCGCCAACTGGGACGGCCCCGAGACGATCGCGCTGCTGGAGAAGCTCTCCGCCGGCGGCACACGCCCTCCCGACAGGAAGACGGACTGATCGGGCCTCTCCGATCGGTATCATCCTGCCGTCTGAATGCGGAACGCCGTGTGAACGTGCGTCCGAATCCGGGCCATGATCGGCGAGAGGTCGTGGCGCTCGGTGATCGCCTCGATGAGGTAAGCGCCCTCGGCAGACTCGGCTCGGGCGAGAGCAGCGCTCAGTTCCGCCGACGTCCGCACCCGCTCGGCCCCAGCCCCCAGCGCCCGGGCCATCGCGGGGTAATCCCAGGTCCTGCGCTCGTAATACGTCCTTGGGTGGTCGATGGCTTCAAGCATCCCATAACCGCTGTTGTTCAACAGGAGGATGATCGGCCGAAGGCCCTGGTCGACGTGTGTCGCCAGCTCGGTTCCGGTCATCTGAAAGGCACCGTCACCGACGAGGACAAACGGCCGGCGTGACGGTTCCGCCATCCCCGCCCCGAGCGCCGCCGGAACGGCAAATCCCATCGAGGCATAGAATCCGGCCGCCAGGAATACGTCGGCGCGCAGCTCCAGCCCGATGAACCAGCTATCACCGACGTCGGCCACAAAACTGTACCGCGACTGATCGAGCCCACGGAGGATCTCGATAACCTCGCCCGGCCGGAGAGTGCCCGGCCCCGCCGGATCGGCCGCGGCGTCGGGCCCGGACGATCGAACCGCGGTGAAGACCTGCGCCGGCCTCTCGGCGGGAACGCGATCCAGCAACGCCGCGACCACCTCGGCGATCGGCAGGCCGTCATAGCGGTGATAGCGGACCTGCACCGCGTTGGCGTCGATCATCACGCGGGCCGTCGGGTGGATTCGCTGGGTCCAGAAGCCGGTGCCCAGGTCGGTGGCGACCACGCCGATCCCGAGAACGCAATCGGATTCGTCCAGCAGCGCGCGAACGCCCGGGTCTCCGAGCGCGCCGAGGTAGACTCCGGCAAATTGCGGGTGGCTCTCAGGAAACGCCGCCTTGCCGAGCAGGTCCGTCACGACCGGGACGCCCAGCCGCTCCGCCAGCCGGACAACGGCCCCGGTCAGCCCGTGTCGACGGATGCCGACCCCGACGTAAAGCGCCGGCCGGCTCGCCGAGCGGAGCATGTCGACCATCTCACCAACCGCCTCGTCGATCGCCCCGGCGATCGCCTCCGACGAGCCTGGATCGGGCGGGACGATCAGCGGCCCGGCCGGATCGGCGACCTCGACCGCGACCCGGTCACGCGGGATCTCCAGGTATCCCGGCCGCTTCGAGCCCACCACATTCCGAAGGACCCGGTCGATCGCCTCGGGCGCTGAGGCCGGGTCGGCGAGAATCGCCGCATCCACCGTCACCTCGCGGAGGATCCGAAGCTGGCTCTCATAATCCTTCACGACGTGGTGCAGGTTCAGATCGGGGCGGCGGAGCGCCACCTCGGGCCCCCCGCTGACGACCAGCACCGGCGATTGCTCGGCATACGCACAGGCGATCGGGTTGATCGCATTCAGAGCGCCCGGCCCGTAGGTGACGATCGCCACACCGAGGCCGCGGAACCTCGCATAACCGTCGGCCGCGAAGCCGACGCCCGGCTCGTGGGCGCAGACGACGGTCGGCATCCCAACCGCCTCCTGCACCGCGTAAACCGGCAGGACGAAGTCGCCCGGGATTCCGAACGTGCAATCGACGCCCAGCTCACGGAGCCGGTGAAACAGGTACTCGGTCAGCTTCATCGGCCGATGCCCTCCCGTCGTCCGACCGCCCATCGGTCCGATCTCCGGTCGGTCTGAGCGACGGAAATGATCATACAGGGGCGATGTCTCCGAAGGGAATTGGAGACCGTGAGCGAGCCCCGGAGACCTGTGGTCGCACACGACAGGTCGACACGAGTCGGATCCAGGAGCAACGGCCAGGCGGCGACTCGACGGGCCCAAGCCACCGTGCTGGCTCAGACTTTTCAGGCCAGCGACGCGGCGTCGCCCGCGGGGAAGCGGAACTCCTCGCCGGGCGCGAGCTCGGCCGCCGCGGTCTGTGGCCCCTCGGCGACCAGCGCGGGCAGCCCCACCGCGAGCGCCTCCAGAACCG
>DAIDJI010000060.1 GCA_027451455.1 Planctomycetales bacterium
CGATCACATTGGAATGGGCCTGGCTGGCCAGAGCGGTGACGGACTGGGACATGGCCAGGTCGGAATTCCCGGCGGCCGAGAAAGCGAGATTGGCCCCAGGTGCGATGTCGTGGGCGTTTTCCAGCATCGCCCGACCCTCGTCGGTACTGCCGGCGGCGCCATCGGTGAGGACGTTGACGGGATTGTTGGAGTTGAGGTCGCCGGTCTTGTACGAGTCGGCCAGGCCGCCGGCGTACTGGCTGACGCTATCGGAGATCACGCCGAGCGTGGTCCCGGTCCCGTCTACGCTGAACTGCGTCCGGGCCGTGTCGGCCGACATCGCCGTCATGGCCTCGTTGTAGGCCGTCCCCTGGTAGGGCGGATTATTCGATCCGCCGGAAGCGCCACGGGTGAAGGGAGTGTAGTTCACCTGACCACTCTGAGTCTGACCGAGCTCGGCCAGAGCGGGCAGGTCGTTGATCGGCGCGAAGCCCTCGACGAGGTCGTAGTACGAGCTCGAGGTGCTGATCTGCATCCCGGCGTCGGTAACCTGCGTGAGGAACTGCGAGAAGTCGCCGCCGTTGAGCATCTTCAACTGGAGGCCCACGTCGCCGCCCTGGAACTCCACGCCAGGGAACTGCTGCGTGAGCGAACTCGCGTTGTCTCCGCTCTGGATGTAGGCTTCATAAATGCTGACCGCCGAGGCGCCCAGGTTCGCCATCGGACCGTTCTGGGCGTCGGCCAGATTGCTGGGATCGGTCGGCTTCCAGATCGGCGTGGGACTGGGGCTGCCACCGCTGAGGAGACGACGATCCTCGAGCGATTCGATCCGGGGCAAGCCCTGCCGCCATTCGCTGGACTTGCTGCGGCGCCGATCGAGCTTGTGATTGCGACCGTTTGACCTGAAGCTACCCATCGACAGACTCCCCGGTAAGCTCGGAAGCCCAACCCGATCGAGTCGCCCGATTTCCGGCGCACTCGATGACGGATTCCGCTCCCACACCCTCAAGGTGACTCAAGTAGACTGCGGAGACCACCGTCCGCCCTCGGACCCGACCTCGGCCGCCCAGACCCTCATACTGCCGAGCCGTCGGATCTGTTCCGTGCCGCCCCAAAAACCCTGATCCCGACCCGGCCTCCAAACCAATCGGCCCACGCGTGCCGCGATCCCCGGGGCTCTCCCCCGCCATCGCCCGCACGTCGTCAGCCGTCGATCATCTTGTGACGTTGAAGGTGCATCCCACCGAACCGACGCCGCTCGACCCAGCCCCGAAGAGCCAGGTCCAAGGTTCCAGGTCCCTCGGGCCATCGTGATTGGCTACATGCACTCAGTCAATCTTTAACCCGTAGATTCCGTTCGTCAAGCCCCGAGGCGGAAGAATTCGAGGTGAGGGGTTCGAGGTGGGCTTCTTCGAAGTCGGGGCGATCCGACGCAGGAACTGAGTCCGTACGAGTGTGTCCTCTAGATTCAAGAAGTCAAACTGGGATAACGGCGGTGGTCTGAGTGTCGGCGGGATGAAGGAGAGTCAGGCGATTGGGGTTGTGATCTCGATTCCGAGGCGGCGTAACTCGTCGAGGAGGGCTGGGGTCTCCCGGTAGTGGATGCCGACGAGACCAGCCTGGCGGGCGCCTTCGACGTTCTCCTCGATGTCGTCGATAAACAGGCAGGAGTCGGCCGGGACATCGGCGGCGGCGACGCAGGCGTCGAAGAAGGCGCGGGCGGGCTTCATCTGGCCGACCTCGTACGAGAGGATGAGGCCGTCGAGAAGGTCGAGGGTCTGGGCGAACTGTCGGCGGTAAAACGTGGCGTGGAGGACGTTGGTATTGGAGCCGAGGAAGACGCGGTAACCGGCCGCCTTCAGGGCTGCGATCAGTTCGCCGATCGGTTCATTTGGCCAGAAGATATCTTCCCAGGCCCGGACGAACTGGTCGTGATCCAGCCGGACGCCGGCCGCCTCCATGACCCGCGCCCCGAAGGCTTCCGGACCGATCCGACCGCTTTCGAACGCGACGAGCCAGTCGGTAAAGCCACGATCGACCAGACGATCGCGGAGCGCGGTCGCCGTGATCCCAAGCGGTTCGGCCAGCCGCTCGCAGGCGCGGAGGTAGTCGAAGAAGCCGACGACATTCCCAAAATCAAAAATCAAAACCGGCTTGTGCATGGTGCCAATCCCATAAATAACATCAGGAGCAACCACGAAGGAACATCAGGAGCAACCACGAAAAACACGAAATAACTCGAAAATAGAATATCCCTAGTCAATTCTTTTGATTCTTAGATATTATTTTATTTCGTGTGATTCCGTGTTTTTCGTGGTTCCTGCATTTCCCGGTTATGGTTGCGGGTCTCGGATCGCGGCGAGGTCCCGCCAGATGGCCGGGGCGATCGTCGGGACGGTGAGCGAGACGGAGCCGTCGAGCCGGAGGAGGTTCACACCACGAACGTGTCCGCTTGAGGCACCCAGGAGTGCTGAGGCTCCGTCTCGGGCGATGCAGGAAGGCCGGGCGCCCGGGGTCAGGGCGTGGTTGTAGAGGGTCGATCGGTAATCGGCGGCGATCCAGGAGGAGCCGGCGTCGTCGCGGAGGGCGATGGCGTCGGCGAGCGTTGGACACGTTTCGGCGATGGAGGACGCCGCGATCCGGTAGCTGGGGAGTTGTTCGGGGCCGTTCTCCGCCGAGCCGACGAGTCGCTCGCTGAAGGCTGCGGTGTAGGAGAGGCCGTCGCGGGCCTCGACCTCGGCCAGACTCCATTTGCGTCCCGGGGCGAAGACACCATTCCGGCCGAGGGGCGAGTCTCCGGTGGCCGCTCGGTAACTCACCGGGGCGGGGAGCCGGCCCGCGAGCGCGTTGGGATCGCTGGCGCAGAAGAACCCGGGGACCAGGATCTCGCCGGGGACCGGGCCGCCGCGCTTCGGGCGCGTCCTCGAGTCGCGGAGGCTGGAGAGGTCCGGCAGGTCGAGCGATTCGAGCAGGACGCGGAGCGGGCTCGACGGCCCTCGCGATGTGGGTTCGCCGGGCGGCAGGGTCCCGGCGATCTCGGGGAGTCGACCGTTCATCTGGTCGTGCAGCGCCAGTGCGAAACCGATCTGGGCCAGGTTGCGGGCACAGCGATTCAACCGCGCTCCTTCTCGCGCTCGTGACATCCCCATCAGCGCCAGCAAGCCGGTTGCGCCCAGGAGTATCACCAGAACGATCACGTCTCCCATCGTGACGCCGCGTCGCGACCGGGAACCAGATCCAACGACCATCGAACCTCGCCTCGCTTCTCGGAACAGGCCGTTGATGGGCCTTGCGAACACGGACCGGAACTCAATGATCATCGACCAGGAGCCGATCGCCGGTGCCGACGTTGCCGGCCGCATCGGTGGCCTTGACGAGGAGGACGTGCGTTCCCGAACCAAGGTTGGGGAGCGTCAGGTCGATCCGCTCTCGGGGCGAGTCGAAGATCCGGTCGTCGGGGAACATCGGAGTCCAGGGTCCACCGTCGATGGCATAGTCAGCGCGGGTGATTCGGGTGAGGTCATCCGCGAGATCGACCCGGGCGCCATGAGGTGTGCGCGTCAGTTCGATGTGCGGCGAGTCGTGGTCGACGAGGAACGAGAGGCTCTCTCGTTCCCGGGTGAAGGCGTCGGCGGGGCCGTTCGACGGCCGATCGCTGGCGACGACCTTCACGCGATAGGTTCCCGAGGGGAACGCGGTCGTGTCCCACGAGAGGTTGCGGTCGGTGATCGGCTCGGCGTTGAGCCGGACCCAGTCGGGCCAGCCCTCCTTGCGGACGAGGACGGTGAAGTTCATCTCGTCCTCATTGGGATCGGTGACGTCCCATCGGAGGTTGAGCCGGGTTTGCCGGGCGGCGCCATCGGCGGCGGAGAGATCGGGGACCTCGATCCGGGTCAGCTCGGGCGCGAGGTTGGTTGTCCGGTAACTGAGGGCGACCGACCGGAGCTCCGGGGTTCGGTGGGGGTCGCTGGTCGCGAGCTTGACCCGGTACTGGACGAAGCGGCCGGGAGGAGCAATCACCCGGGCGGCGTCGGGGTCGGATTGCTCGGCCGACCATTCGGACCAGGTCTCGTCCGGCTCGCCGACGTTCCCACTCCGGCACTGGAACGTGACCGACGTCCCCGGGGGTTTGTCAGCACGCCAGCTCAGGGCGCCGAAGCGGCTCAGGAGCCGGGCGTCGTGGACCTCGGAAACAATTCGTCCGATCGAAACGTGAGGAGCGCCCAGGCGAAGCACGCCGCCTGGGTCGCCGGTACCGATGACGAGCTCGTTGTCCGGTCCTGGCTGAAGGGCGAGAATCTGGCCGCTGTCCAGTTTCGCGACGGGAGCGCTCTCCTCGCCGCGGTCGCGGATCTCGTAGAGCTGTCCCTCGGGCCCGGTGCCGACCCAGAGGCGATCGCCGGCCCAGGCCATCGCGTGGATCAGCGCCTTGACTCGGAGGATCTCGCGGGGGATGCCGTCGGCATCGATCCGGTAGACCGCGTTATCCCCTGGGCTGACCGGCCGGGGCGAGGCCGATCCCGGCGTCGGCGGCTTCGCCGTATCCTGGGGCGGCTTCGCGGGGACCTGGGCCGCCTCGATGGCGTCTGGCCGAGCGGAACCGGCGGCGGTCGGCACGCTGTCGCCGGCATCGTGCGGCGTGGGCCTCGAGAACGAAAGGAACAACGAATTTCGATTTCCCGAGGTATTGCCGGCCTCGGCGGCCGTCCCGGCGTAGAGGGTACCGTCGGCGGTAACGACCAGCGAGCGGACGTCGGACTGGGGCGCATCGAAGAGGACCGACGCCTTGCCGTCCTGGCCGATCCGGTAGATCAGCCCCTCGCCGTCGCTCCCGGCATGGACGGAACCGTCTGGTCCAACGGCGACGCTCAGCAGATGGGCTGCCTTGCTGTCATAAAAGAGCGTCCACTTGCCGGACTCGCGTTTCCAGAGTTGCCCCTCGGGCCCGGTGGCGGCGTAGATGGTCCCCTTCGCGTCGGCCGCAAGGTCCCAGATGTAGCGGACGCTGGGACCCAGTTTTTCGGGCGGACGCTTCGGGGCGGTGAGATCGAGGACCAGACCGCCAGGCCCGGTTCCGGCGAGGATCGTGGGACCGGGTCCGGCGACCAGCGCGAGGATCTGCGAATCGGTTGAGTCATGGAGGAGAGTCCAGGTCTCGCCGGGCTTCGTTCCGAGACGAAAGACCTGGCCGGCGTCGCCGGTCGCGGCGAGAAGGGCGCCCTCGGAGGACCGGGCGAGGTCCCAGACCCGCGCGACGTTCAGCTTTCCGAGCGGTTGAACGGCATGCCCGAGGCGGAGCCGGCCGTTGTCTGAGAGGACGACTCCCTCGCGATGAGCCCGGGCGAAGGCCGAGGCGCCCTCTTGCCGCCAGGTTTCGGCCTTCGCATGGACGGACCGGTTCGTCAGCTCGACGGGAAGGAGCCCGGCGACGATCCCGATGAGGACGAGGGGGACGATCCTCGGCATCGGTCGCCGACGCGCAGACCCGGGCATTCGCATGGTCATCCTCGCTGGTCTCGGGAAGAGCCGGCGCGAACCCGGCTCACCGATACCACGATACCGAGAGCCCGGCGTCCTTGACCACCGTGAACCGGAGCGTCTGAGAACCCTCGATCACCCACCGTGTCGGGGCGGACTGGATGAGGTCGCCCTGGATTGCCGGCAAGGCAACTTCCCGCTTCGAGGCGAAGACAGCGCGCACGCTTCCCGGAAGGTTCGGCAGCGACTGGCCGCGGACCGTCACGCCGCGATCGGGCGACGTCAGGTGGAGATAGACGGCGGACCGCTTCGGATCCGTCTGGACCCGGATCGCGTGCAGGAGCCCGTCGAGATCGCGCGGGTCGAGCAGGCCGGGGTCGTTGTGAAGTGTCCGGCGGACGCTCGCCGTCGCGTCGCAGAACGTGGCCTCGTGGCTGCCGATCGGAAAATCGGCCGGGATCGGCAGGTCAATCGCCACGGTCTCGCGGTCGCCCTTGTACGGCTTGAGCGTGACGACCGACCGGAGGACGCCCCCCGGTTCGACGGCCTCGGAAAGCAGGCGGACCGACTCGATCTGCGCGACCCGCCGACCGGGCTCGATCTCGACCGAGCACTCGACGGAGTCGACCCGCACCGGCTCGATCGCGTTGCGGACGAGGATGTTGACGATGGAGGCCACCGGGCTGAAGAGCGCGGAGGGCCCCATCTGACCGGCGTATCTCGGTCCGCTGAAGGTGTCGGAGAACGCGATCGGCTCGCGATCCTTCAGCTTGATCGTCGCCTGGACGTGGGCCGAGAGCTCATCGGGGAGATTTCCCTCGGTGTCGATGGCGTTGGTCAGCACGGAGAGGATCAGGTTCGGCAGCAGGACCGGCTCGCGGACGATCCGGACCCGATAGGTGCGCGGATCGGCGTATCGGCCGGTCTTCACCCGAACCGTCATCGGGAGCAGGTCGGGGATGGCGCCGAGGCGGCCGGCGACGCTGGTGCTGACGTCGGTGTCAATCGTGCCGACGACCTTCAGCGGCGAGCCCATTTTCATGCTCACGCTGGCGCGCGGGTAGACCGTGTGGATATACCCGGTCATCATCGGCAGTTCGCAGGCGCCGAGGCTCATCATCGGGTGGCCGAATCCGTAGACGCGATCGCCCTCGACGTGGGTGACGGTGCCGATCCCGGAGAGGTCGAAGTCGCCAAGGATCAGGCCGATGCTCAGGGGGGAACCAGGGACAAGCGGACGATCCCCCTGCTCGCGGAGGATTCGCTCGGGAGCCGAGCCGCCCGCCATCGGCGCCAGCCCGATCGGCTTCAATCGCGAGCCGAGGAGTGCCAGGGCGGCTGGGCTAAATCCGGAGGCGGCCATGGGTGTGACGATCGGGGTCATGCCGCCCATCGCCCCACCCGAAACGGGTACTGGCGCCATCGATCGGCCCGGCTCGCCCTCGGGATCGGCGAGGCCCTCGACGATCGGCGGGATGCCTCCGATGGACGAGGCTGCGAATGCGCCGCCGCGAGCGCGGTCCCTGGACTCGGCCGCGATCCGACGGTCGTTCGATCGGACGTACTTCACCATCTGCGAGAAGGGAGTGACGCCCGCGATCGGATCCTTGGCGAACTCCCAGGCATACGCGACGGCGCCCAGGAGCTTGCCGTCGATGTAGATCGGGCTCCCGCTCATTCCCTGAATGATTCCGGCGTGCTCAAGGTTGCATCCCTTGAGGCGGCAGAGGACCATGTCGCGTCCTGGATTGACGTCGCGCATCACGCCGAGGATTTCGGCCTCGAACTCCTCCAGCTTCGAACCGACCATCACCGTCCGCCCCTTCCCCTTCATGCCTGGGCGGAGATCCTTGACGTCCCAGTATCCGGCAGGGTCTGGCTCGCCGGCGGTCGTGTCGGGTGATCCGACCGCCGCGATCAGCCCAAAGGTCAGCAAGATTCCCAGCAGTCCTCGGCGTCGAGATGCAAATTCCATGGAACGACTCCCCCAGAATTGGGAAGGAATAGGTCGGACCGGCCGAGCGAACCACGATGGGAGAGGACGGGCGGATCGATGACGGAAGAGGATCGCGGGTGAATGGACGGGGTTTTGGTCCGGGACGCCCGCGAAACGGCCACCACGCCATCGCCGGTTTCGGAATCCCTGGGCCAGATTCTTCAGTCGAATCCCGCGAGCGGCCCCGGTAAGGCCCGCATCCCCTCGACATTGAGGAGAAGAGACGCGGCCTGGGCCGGTTCGATCTCGATCCACGCTGGAGGTAACATTCCATCCTGGATCAGCTCATCTAATACTATAGCACTTGCATCATCGCGTCAACGAATACTCTTACCCGGAATCGCTCGTGGGATCGCCGAGGCGACCCCGTTGTCGGTGTTAGAGGGGATCGAGGGGCCGGCCATTCGACCCGCCGGGATCGTCGGGCCCGCGATAGTTGAGGACCTCGCGGACCAGATTGGAGCGGGTCTGGTCCATCTCTCGACGATGGCGGCGCGCATATTTTCGAGTCGCGGACCAGTCGGAGAGGGCGACGGCAACGGTTCCGACCAGGGAGGCGAAGACACCCAGCCAGACGGCGAGGAAGAGGGAATTGGGCCGAACGGTGAGTCCGCCGCGACCTGGGTTCTCCACGGGGATGAGTTCGGGAACGCGTGAGCCGACGTAGATGCCGAGGGCCAGGAGGGAGAGCAGCCCGACGCCCAGGATCCGGCGGAGATCCTGGCTGAGAAAATGACGACGGTCGGATTCGGAGAGGTCGGGATCGCGGTGAGAGCGCTCCCATCCCAGGTGGATTCCCAGTCCGACGGCCACGGCGGCGATCGCCAGGGCCAGGGCAAGGCTGGCGGGCGCCAGACTTTCCGCTCCGCGCATGCGACCCTCCCGACGATCGCGACCCGTTCGAATCGCCCGGAGCCGTTCGCAAGCCCGGCCACAGACGGCTGGCCCCCGGTTCGATCCGATCGGAGCCCATGATAGCGGCCGGCGGTCGCGGAAGAAAAGCCGTCGGCTCCTTCGAAAAAAGGATGGGCACGGTCGCTCCTTCTCTCGGGAAGGGCGTGCCCCGCACCCCGCGGCTCGATGGCTTGTGCGCTCCCTGGAACGGCCGGACGCAGAAAGGCCCCCGGACTTCCTGCCGGGGGCCGGGTCGCCTGGCTCGCCTCCCCAGAGGGAGGTCGGGGCCGCGTCCTGAGTCGGGGCTATATTTGGCCTTTTCCGGCCCGCCTCCGGCCGAGCATCCTTGCCGACAGGGGGCGGACCGAAAGGCCAATTCACGAGGGGGAGGACCTGGGGAATCCCCAGCTCCCCTCGGAAGGGTCGAACCGAACCGCGGCGAAACGCTTCCTTGCCGCCTGGAATCGGCCCGCAGTTTTCTTCAGGAAAACTTCCGAGGAAGACGCATGAAAACTAAAGGATAAGATAGGACACTCATGCCTCTTCAATGACGCGCTCGTCATCGATCGGCGTCAATCGACCGTTAAAATACGAATTCCCGGCCTGAGAGTCAACCCTCTCCCGGAATTTTTCGGCAGGCTGTGGTGACGGAGTCGAGGGTCGAACGTGGTGGGTCGGGCGGCGTGGGTCGGGTGCTGGCCGTGGCCTGGAGGTCCTGGAAAGGTGGGGGACGGGAGATTGCCAGGGGAGTGGAGACCTGGCAAACTCAAACCGGGTTGGAACGGGATAGGGTCTGGAAGGGGATGGCATCGGGGTTCGAATGGGCGATCTGCATGGCCATAATAGACGAGCGGACGCGAGGTACCCTGGGACGGTCAGCAGGGAAGCGGCCGAGGAATCGCGGGGAACACGATGAGCAGGGCACGCATCGGCTTCGATCGATACACGATTGAGCACCGAGGGTACTCGCCGGAGGAAACGCTCCGGTTTGCGCGAGAGCGCGGCTTTGACGGGGTGCAGTTCCTCGATGCCACGACGATTGACGAGGCGCTGGATTTCGGAGCCCTCTCGCGGTTTCGACAGATGGCCGACGAGCTGGGGCTCTACATTGAGGTGGGGCTGCCGACGCCGAATCCGGGTCGTTGGGCGAGGGATTGGGGGCGAGAGCCGAGCGTTGAGGAGGTCGTCGCCGTTCTCGCGCCGCAGATCGAGGCCCTGGCCGTGCTGGGATGTCGGCACGCCCGGATTTATGTGGGTGACCGCCATGACCGGTTCCGGGGCGATCTCACCTGGGAGGAGCAGCTTTCGGGCTCGCTGGAGGTCATCCAGGCGTTGACGCCGAGGCTGATCGCGCAGGGGATTCGGCTCGCGATTGAGACGCACGCCGACCTGACCGCGGACGAACTGCTGGGCCTGGTCGCCCGGATGGATCCGGCGGTCGCGGGGATCACGCTGGACACCGGCAACCTGACGATGCGGCTTGACGACCCGCTCTCGGCCGCTCGGAGGCTGGCGCCCTGGGTCGTGGCGACGCACATCAAGGACATGGTCCTGGCGTTCACGCCGCGCGGGCTTTGCTGGCAGGCTCGGCCGGTCGGCTCAGGGATCTTGCCGATGCCGGACATCCTCGCAGCGGTTCTCCGCGCCCAGCCCGACCTGAGGCTCTCCATCGAGCTACACCCGAGGATCTACGACCTGCCGATTTACGACCCGCGTTGGTTATCGTTCTTCCCGGGTCTCCGTCCCGATGCGCTGGCCTCGGTGGTCCGGCTGGCGGCCGACTGCGAGCGCCGGTATGCCGAGGGCTCACTCGATCGCCCGGAGACGGTCGAGGCGATACCCTGGCCCAGGCGCGACCTCGACGGCCTGGCCCAGTCGCTCGGATACCTTCGATCGGTCGTCCCGCACCTGCTGGACTCCGCCCGCCCCCTCGTCGCGACGTCCGCGACGGTTCCGCCCACTCCCAAGGGATGAGCCCACATGCTACCCGAAGATGCGTCGAGCCGCCGAATCGCCTCGCTCGACCAGTTCCGCGGCTACACCGTTGCGGGGATGATCCTGGTCAATTTTTTGGGGGGCTTCCAGGAAATCCACCTCATCCTCAAGCACCGCAATACTTATTGCAGCTATGCCGATACGATCATGCCTCAATTCTTCTTCGCGGTCGGGTTCGCCTACCGCCTGACGTTCCTCCGGCGGCTGGCCCGGGACGGATTTCGACTGGCGGCGGAAGCGGCGATCCGGCGCAACCTGGGCCTGATTCTGGTCGGATTCGTGGTCTACCACCTTGGCGGACGATATGAGCACTGGAGCGACCTTCGCAACACCGGCCCGATTTCCCTCATCGGCGAGGCTTTTCGGCGCGAGCCGTTCCAGGCGCTGGTCCACATTGCGATCGCCTCGCTCTGGGTCTTGCCGGTGATCGCGGCCGGACGAGCGGCCCGGATCGGCTGGATGATCGGGTCGGGCGCCTTGCACCTGGCGCTTTCCTGGTGGTTTTACCGGGAGTGGGCCTGGAAGACCCCGGTGATTGACGGCGGTCCGCTCGGATTTCTGAGCTGGACCATCCCGCTTCTGGTCGGCTCACTGGCTTACGACGCAGTGGTGGGGACCGCCGATCGCCTGAGAGGCGCGGGGAAACTGGCGGGCTGGTCGATCGTGCTGATGCTGGCCGGCTACGGCCTTTCGTCGGCACGAGGCGAATGGGCTCCGCCGCCCTTTGTCCCACCGCCTGACGGAACGATTCCCGACCTCTGGACGATGAGCCAGCGCACGGGGAGCACGTCGTACCTGACCTTCGCCGCCGGATTCTCGACGGCCGTCTACGCTCTGTTCGTCCTCGCCTGCGACCTGGGCGGCTGGGGCAACCGGGTCTTCCGGACGTTCGGAGTCAACGCGCTGGCCGCCTACGTGATGCACTCGATCGTGGCAGGAGCGGTCAAGCCGTACGTCCCCAACGATTCGCCTCTCTGGTATGTCGTGCTGGCGTTTTCGCTGTACTTCCTGATCTGCTACGCGTTCAATCGATACCTGGAGGAGCATCGGATCTTTCTGAAGCTCTGACCGATCCCTGCGCCGATTCTTGACTCTCAAAGCAGATCTTCATCGAGTTCGAGCGGACCTTCCTCGCGGAGGTATTCCGCGCGCTCCATCAGTCGGCCGCGGATCTCTTCGAGCTTCGGGGGGAGCGAGCCCTCGGGGAATCGATTCAGGAGCTTGATGGCCTGCTGCGGCCTTCCCTGGTTCTGGATGAGAACCTGGGCAAGCTTCAGGACCACGCGGGGCGAGGGATCGGGCTGCTCGCGGACGTAATCGCGCATCACGGTGACGGCGTCATCGTGCCGTTGAATCCGGACCAGAGCCTCGATCAGCTCGCGCCAGTCGGGCTCGGGCGGATGCCAGGGGACCGGGGCCAGCCGGGCTTTTTTGTAAACGCCCAGCGCCGCCTCGATCTCATCGAACTCCAGATGTCCTCGGAAGGCCCGCAGGACGACGGCTGAGGCATCCTCGAACGACGTCGCTCCTCTTTTGCCCCGCTCCTTGCTCGATCGGCCCTCGGATCGCGGAGAGGCCTTGCGGGGTGACGTCTCCAGTCGGTGATCGGGCCGTTTCGCCTTCCGGGTTCGGGTATCCGAGCCTTTCGGCCGCCCGGCCCGCCGCTGGAGGACGGCAAGGAGGTCCCAGTCCTCGCAGTCGACCCATCGGAACTTCAGCATCACGGCGCCGATCAGCATCCCCAGCACGGCGCCGAAGGTGTGGTCCAGCTCGATCGCAACGATCACCCCGGTCGAAAGGTTTGTCAGGCTCGCACGAAGAACCCCTGAGAGCCCGCTCGACAGGACATCGAGCGCGATGTACATCGCGGCGAACCAGAGGATCGAGAGATCGAACTCGATCGGCGTCAAGCGGACCCAGAGAATGCAGGTCACCTCATTCCGAGGCGCCCAGACGAGGCAGATCCCCATCAGGCCGAAAACGACCGCCGACGAGCCCAGAAGCCGCACTTCCTGCTCGCTCGACACAAGACCCTGCATCGCCCCGGCGAGCACCGTCCCAAGCAGCAGGTAAATCAAGACGAAGCGCAGACCGCCGATCTTCCCCTCGACGACAAGGCCGAACGTCCAGAGGAACAGCATGTTCCCCGCAAGCTCAAAGATCCCGCTGTGCAGGAAGTTGCTGCTCACCCATTGAAGAGGATGAATGCCGTCTCCGATCGTCAGCGCCAGGTTCTCGGAGATCTCGCCGGGCAGAAGCAGGTAGAGAGCCACGTTCACCACGATCATCCCAATCGTGGCGATCGGCCGGTGATAGATCGGCGCATCGGTTCCCCACGGAATGATCATGATTCTTTGTAATTAGTAATTTGTAATTGGTAATTTGTGTATGGTAAATCTTGACCTGCTACTCTTTTTATAATTGGTTATTTGTAATTGGTAAATTTTGACCTGCTACGCGAGGGTATGATTCTCGCTCGTGAGAAAGTTGGTCGTTCTCCCCGAGCCGACGAGACACCAATTACCAATTACCAATTACCAATTACCAATTACCAATTACCAATTACCAATTACCAATTACCAATTACCAATTACCAAAAATGCCATGCTCCATGATAGATAACGTGAAGGCCCAGGGCGAGGTTGGCGACGACGTGGCTGATGAGGCAGGCGGAGACGGATCGTGTCTGGTGAAGAAGCCAGGCCCAGAGGGCTCCGGTCAGGAGCGCAGGGAGCCATTCGGGATGGGCGAGGGCGAACAGGAGGGAGGTGCCGGCCGCGGCCATCGGTGTGACCTTGCCGATCGGGACGCGGCGGAAGTCGGCATCGATCAACCATCTCATGAGGAAGGATCGCCAGAAGAGTTCCTCGACGAGCGGGACGAGGAGGACCAGCCCCGCGAGGCGGACGGCGTAGAAGCCCAGCCGGCCCGCGGCGGACATTCGGCCCGGGTCGAAGGCGATTCGCTGGCCCATCATCGGCAGGCCGGGATAGAGACCGTCCAGGCCGATCCAGAGCGCCGTCACGACCAGGCCGGTGACGATCGCCAGGATGATGGCCAGCGGTCCGGGCCTCGGGCGCAGGTCGTTCCAGGTCGATCGATACCACCAGGCGAGCCCGGCGACGATGGCGACGCGAACCGCATAGGCGATGGGATACCAGGTCGGGCTCGGCTGGTTGTCGACTTCGGGCAGGTAGCCTTCCAGGCCGCCGAGGGCCACATAGGCGAACATCGGGACGACGTAAGGGAGGATCTCGGCCGTGGGGACCTCCCTCGCCCGACTGGCTTCGGCCGATTGCGTCTCGGTGCTCATCGGGACACTCTCCCGTGGATCAGGGCCAGAACGGCGGGATCGTCGAGGCGGGGGACAATATGATCGGCCGTGCCGAGTCCTTCCATCGGACTATGCTCGTGCGGAACCGCGACGACGACCGCGCCGGCGGCTCGTCCGGCCTCGACGCCCGCCGGGCTATCTTCGAGGACGAGCAACTCGCCCGGCTGGACATGGAACCGATCGGCCGCCAGAAGATAAATTTGCGGGTCGGGCTTTCCTCGGGTGACATCCTCGGCGCTGAGGATGAAGGCGAACCGATCGGCCAGGCCGTGGCGATTGAGGAGCCTGTCGACATAGGGCCGTCCCGAGGAGGTCGCCACCGCGGTCGGTAGGGCCTCGCGGTGGATGTGGTCGAGAAGAGCGATCAGGCC
>DAIDJI010000061.1 GCA_027451455.1 Planctomycetales bacterium
GCCCCACGATGACAGCAGACGGGCGACGACGAACCCGTCCCCGCCGTTATTGCCGGGACCGCAAAGAACCACCACGCGGCGCGGCGGAAACCGCCGGCGGATCGCCCGCGCCTGGCGAGGCGATTCGCCCGAGCTGATGGCTGGGGCGAGCCTGGCACTGCTCGGTTCGGGCGGGCTGACGCTGATCCTCTCGGGCGGTCCTCCGCCGCGTCGGGTGATGATCCGGGCCTCGGCACGGACGGCGGCCGGGCTCCGCCTCCGACGCTCGGCCGAGGCCGCCCGGCTCGCGTCCGTCGAGGATCCCGCACTCGCCGACCGGCTCGCCCGCGTCCCCGTGACTGCTCCGATCCCGCCCGAGCTGATCGCCGATCTCGGCGCGCTCTGGCCGGTCCGCGCCTCAGGTTGATCGGCCGGATTGCCCGGGCGGTTCGAGAAGGAAACGGACCTGCCAGCTCTGGCGAAGGCGATCTTTCCTCTGGACACTCGCCCCGATCAGAGGTATCGTCCCCCCCGCACGTCGCAGCCATCACCCTTCGCCTCCGAAGACCGATTACGAAGCCACAAAACCGGGATTCTTCCCGATTTCCGAAAAAGAGCGTCGCCCTTTGGGCGTCGCACCGGGGTGGGGACTGGCATGGAGGCCGCCCCATTTTCCGGCTCCTTCTTTCGTGCCGTGCGCCAAACGTTCGCCAGCCCCTGGGCCACGATCGAACCGGCCAGGGATAACTTCTTCTGGGTCCGTGGAGGGAAGGGATGCCTCCCACGACTTCGACGACGATGCTGAGTCCGACCGATCCCGGCACCGACCCCGGCGGCTGGCGCGGCCTGGTCCTGCCGATCACGATCATCGGGGCCATCCTCGTCTTTGTCGTCCCGGTCCCGCCGGCTCTGCTCGACGTCCTGCTCTCGGCTAACCTGACGGTCGCCGTCTTGATCTTGCTCACGACGATCTCGGTCCGATCGCCGGCCGAATTCAGCACCTTTCCGACGCTCCTGCTCACGACCACACTCACGCGGCTGGTCCTCAACGTCGCGACAACCCGACTCGTCCTTACCCAGGGCGGCGTCGACAAGCTTGAGGCGGCCGGCGGCGTGATCAAGGCGTTCGGCGAATTCGTGGCGCGGGACAACGTTCTGGTCGGCGTGATCCTGTTCTCGATCCTGGTCGTGATCCAGTTCGTGGTGATCACCCGAGGAGCGACGCGCATCAGCGAGGTCGCCGCGCGGTTCATGCTCGACGGCCTGCCCGGCCGGCAGATGGCGATCGACGCCGATCTGCACGCCGGCCTGATCGACCAGCACGAGGCCCACCGCCGACGCGAAGAGGTCTATCGCCAGGCCGACTTCTTCGGCGCGATGGATGGAGCCGGCAAGTTCGTCCGCGGCGACGCCGTGGCGGGCGTGGTCATCCTGCTGGTGAACATCGCCGGCGGCCTAATCCTCGGGATGGTCAACCACGGCATGGCGCTGGGCGAGGCGGTCAACGTCTTCACCAAGCTGACGATCGGCGACGGCCTTGTCAGCCAGATTCCGGCCTTTCTGATCTCGCTGGCCTCGGGCATCATTGTGACGCGGTCGTCGTCCTCGACCGATCTGAACCGCGACGTCCTCGAACAGATGTTCTCGCGTCCGGGCGTGCTGGGGGCCGCGGCGGCCTTCCTCGCTCTGCTCGCGATGACCCCTCTGCCCAAGCTTCCACTGCTGGCCCTGGGCGGCGGCCTCGCCATCGGCGCGGTCGCGCTGGGCGGGCGCCGGGACGATCCGACAGAAGAGCCCGCCGCGCCGGCCGCCTCCGATCCTCGACCCGCGGCGACGCCGAGGAGCCGCCTCGCCGCGATGGTTTCGACCCGTCCCGAGGGCGAGCCGGCTGAGGCGACCTCGGATCGGATGGAAGACCTCCTGCACGTCGATCCGCTGGAGCTGGAGATCGGCTTCCGACTGATCGGACTGGCCGATCCCTCACGCGGCGGCGACCTGCTCGGCCGGCTGAAGTCGGTCCGGCAGAAGGTGGCCCGAGAGCTTGGGCTGATCGTTCCGCAGGTCCGAATCCACGACTCGATCGGTCTGCCGCCCAACGATTATCGGGTGAAGATCCGAGGGACCCAGGTCGGTCAGGGAATCGCCTACGCCGGTCGATTGCTCGCCGTACCGCCCGCCGGGCTGGTGACGCGGCCCGACGGTCGAGACGGAGTCGACCCGCTCACCGGCCAGCCCGCGGTCTGGATTCATGCCGAGGGGCGCGAGGTCGCCGAGCTCGCCGGGTGCCGCGTCCTCGACGCCGCCGCGGTCGTCGCCGGACACTTCGGTGAGATCGTCGCCGACCACGCCGCCGAGCTTCTCACCCGGGAGCAGGTCGAGCGGCTGCTCGAACGGGTCCGCTCCACGGCGCCGACGCTGGTCGGCGAGGTTGTCCCCGGCCTGCTCCGCGCCGGCGAATTGCAGCGCATCCTTCAAAACCTGCTCCGAGAGCGGGTGAGTATCCGCGATCTGGAGACCATCCTTGAGTCGCTGGCCTCGCATGCCGGTCGGACCAGGGACATCGAACAATTGACCGAACAGGTGCGCCGGAGCCTCTCCCGGCAGATCGCCGAGAAGTATCGCGGTCCGGATGGCCGGCTTCGGGCCGTCACGCTGGCCGACGACCTCGACGACCGCCTCGCCGCGGCCGGCAGTCAGGCCGAGACCCGGCCCGCCGAGGTCCTCGGCGACGAGACGGCCCGGAGCATCGTCCAGGCGGCCGGTGCCGCCGTCGGGACGCTGATCGAGAATGGGTATCCGCCGGTCATCCTCACCTCGCCCGCGGCAAGAGCCGTGCTGAAGGATCTCACCAGGACCGACCTGCCCCGGCTGGTCGTCCTCAGCCAGCGCGAGATCCCACGTGATACGCCCGTCGAGGTCCTCGGCAGTGTGGTCGAGGAGGAAGATGATCCGATCACCACTTATACCACTTCGCTCGTCGATTCGATGAACTCGTAAGGTGGGCCCTGCCCACAGGCATTTAACGCCGTCGGCGGGCCTCGCCCGCGCGACAACCCGGGGAGCGTGCGCCGCCGGGTCAGGATTGTCCGCCAAAGGAAGGGCCGGAATGGAGCCGAGAACCTACCGCGCCAGGACGATGAAGGACGCCCTCTCGCGGGTGCGTCGGGACCTCGGCGGCGACGCCGTGATCCTGGCCGCACGCGAGGTCCGCCGTCGTCGCCTGTTCGGCCTCGGGGCCCGCGCCGAGGTCCTCGTCACGGCCACGGACCGGATGCCGGTCGCGACTCTCGGCACGACCGCCCCTGTCTTCACAGGACACGGCTCGACGCCCACCCCGCGGATCGGCGACGAACTCTCGCGGCTGCACACAATGGTCGAGACGCTCAGCCGGCAGGGACGGATCGACCACCTGCTCCCCGACGTCCCCTCCGAGCTGGTCCCGGTCTACTCGCAACTGATCGAGGCGGATGTTCCCGAGGTCCTTACGCGTCGGCTGATCCGCCACATCGCCGAGGGCCTTGAGCCCGACCAGTTCGGCGACGACGAGGCCATCCGAGCCGCCCTGGTCGACGCGGTCGCCCAGTGCATCCCCGTCGCACCTCCCATCGCGCCGGCGGTCGGCGTCCGTCGGATCGTGGCGCTGGTCGGTCCGACCGGCGTCGGCAAGACCACGACGGTCGCCAAGCTCGCCGCCAACTTCAAGCTGGCCCACGGCGCCCGCGTCGGGCTGATCACCGTCGATACCTATCGGATCGCGGCGGTCGAGCAGCTTCGGACCTACGCCGAGATCATCGACCTTCCGCTGGCCGTGGTGAACGACCCGTCAGAAATGCCCTCAGCGCTCGATGAGCTGGGCACCGTCGACCTGGTCTTCATCGACACCGCCGGCCGGAGTCCCCGCGACGAGGTGAAGATCCGGGAGCTGGCCGGGTTCCTCCAGCAGGCTCGACCCGATGAGATTCATCTCGTCCTCAGCGCCGTGGCGGGTCAGCGGAGCTTGAAGGCGGCCGTCGACCGATTCGCCGCGGTGCAGGTCGATCGACTCATTTTGACCAAGCTCGACGAGGCCGATAGCCTCGGCGGCATCCTCGGCGTGCTGGGGATGTCGAGCCGGCCGGTCAGCTACCTGACGACCGGCCAGGCCGTCCCGGACGATATCGAGCCCGCCGACCGGATGCGGCTGGCCCGACTGATCCTCAATCAGGAAGACCTGGCGTGATCGGACCCGCGGCGATCGCCGCAGCCCATCGTTTCCGAGGGATCGAGGAGATCGGCATGTCCGACCAGGCAGATCGGCTTCGGCAGCTCGTCTCGGCGAGCCGAGCCGCGAGCAGCCTCACGACGACCGAGGCAAGGCCCACGACCGGGCTCCTCCCCGCGTCGCGGCCCTCGACTCGGCCTGCACGGTCCCTGCTGTTCACCAGCGGGAAGGGAGGCGTCGGCACGTCCAACCTGGTGCTCAACCTCGCGATCGCGCTGGGGGAGCTGGGACATCGCGTTCTGGTGGTCGACGCCGATATCGGCCTGGCCAACCTCGACCTGCTCTGCGGCCTCACGCCCCGAAACGACCTGGGCGATGTCCTCGCCGGACGTTGCACGCTCGCCGAGGCCGTGATGGAAGGCCCGGGCGGAATCCGAATCCTCCCCGGCGCACACGCGATCCGGACCGGCCCCGAGGCGCTCGACGGCGGCCCGGCCCTCCTGGTCGATGAACTGGGCGAGCTGGAGGCTGACTCCGACTTCCTGCTGGTGGACGCAGGCTCCGGCCTTGGCCCGGGTGCTCTCCGGCTGGCGACGGCGGCCGAGATGGCGGTCGTCGTCACCACGCCCGAGCCCACCTCACTGGCCGACGCACACGCGGCAACCGCCCGATTTCGACGCCTGACCGCCCCGCCCCGACTCCGGGTCGTGGTGAACCAGGCGCGAACGTCGGCCGAGGCAGCCGAGGTCCTCGACCGCTTTGTCGTGACGAGCCGCCAGTTCCTCGGCGTCGTGGTCTCGCCAATGGGCCAGTCGATCCGTGCCGACCCATCCGTCGGCCAGGCGGTTCGCGCCCGAGTTCCCTTCGTACTGGCTCATCCCAACGCCATCGCCTCACGGGGTGTCCGGCGGCTCGCCCGCGCCCTCTCGCGAGAAGACACCCGCGCCCAGCCACGCGGCCGACGGCCAGGGTTCTTCACCGGCCTCGCCACGCGATGGGCGCTCGGGATGGTCACCACCGGATGAACCCATTCCCCTTTCCGGGAGGAGCGAATCCATGAAAGACGCCCGATCAAGCCGGTTCGGAGCCCGGCCCCCGCCCGAGAGGGGCCCCAACACCGATGCCAACCGAAGGTGGGCCGAGACGCCCCCATGACAACGAGGTCGAGATGCCGGCTGCGATGGCTGCGGCTCACGACGCAAGGGCGGGTTTTTTGGGTCGTTGCGATGGTATCACTCAAGCCGATCGGGCGGACGAGTCGATACTAGACGGGGTGGGAGTTCCAAGGACGGCGAGGGGAGAAGGGACGGTCGCCATCAGGGCGAAGGCGGGACCAGATCTCGCCAACCGGATGCGACCGGGACTCTGCGATGCGTAACACGGCGCCGGCGATCGCCCTCCGGGAGCGGGCGCCGTCGTGGCCCGGAGCACAGGATGTGCGACCCCTCGCGCAGCCGACACGGAGGTCAGGATGTCAACCAAGGTGGATGTGGATGTAACCGAACTCTGGCGGGAGTTCAAGGAACACCCCACCACGGAACTGCGCAACCAACTGGTCGAACGCTACTTGCCTCTGGTCAAGTACAACGCCGAGCGGATCTGGCAGCGCCTCCCCGAGGGGGTCGACCTCGACGACCTGATCTCCGCGGGGGTCTTCGGCCTGATGGACGCCATCGACGCCTTCGACCTGACCCGTGGCGTGAAGTTCGAGACCTATTGCGTTCCCCGTATCCGCGGTGCCATGCTCGACGAACTACGCACCATGGACTGGGTCCCCCGACTGGTCCGCTCGAAGGCGACCAAAATGGAGGAAGCGCGCAAGGAACTGGAAGCCCGGCACGGCCGTCCGCCCACCGACGTCGAACTGGCCGAGCACATGGGCTTGCCAATGGAAGAATATGAGAAGATGGCGATGGACGCGAACGCCGTCGGCCTGATCAGCCTCAACAAGAAATGGTACGAGACCGACAGCTACAAGGACGTCCGCGAGATCGACATCCTCGAGGACAAAAAGGGCGAGGACCCCACCCGCCGGCTCCAGCGCAAGGACCTGATGCGCATGGTCACCAAGGGCCTGAGCCGGAATGAACGCCTCATTATTATCCTTTATTATTATGAAGAGCTGACAATGAAGGAGATCGGCGCCACGCTCGACCTGAGCGAGTCGCGCGTCTCTCAGATGCACTCGTCGATCATTCAGCGGCTCCAGTCGCAGCTCGCCACCCGCCGGCCCGAGTTCGGGACCTGACCCAAAAAGTCACCGGGACCTGCCCCCAAAATGTCCCGTGAGGTCTCGTGGAGTCCAAAAAGAGCGAAACGGCCCCGGCGAGTCCTGGAGTTTCCCTCCAGATCCGCCGGGGCCGTCGTTTGCTTCCCGGGACGAGTCTCAATGTTCGCGATGGCCTGCCCCCTGACGTGCGAATCCGTTGGGTGTAGAATGTAGGAGAGAGACGTCGGGACGTTCGCCCAGTTGCAGGGCGGCGACGGCGGATCGATCCGATTTCGGCGGGGACACGCGATGAATTCGGCAGCGAAGCGGGGACACGTCCTCCTGACGGTCGCGCTCGCGGCGGCGGCGACCGTGCTTGGACCCGACCGGGCTGAGGCCCAGTGGGGCCTCGGAATGGGCCTCGGATGGGGTATCGGCATGGGCGGCTACGTCCAGCAGCCTTCCGATTTTCTCAACCAGGTCGCGCTCTCCCGAATGAACCATGTCCGCGGTCCCATCCAGAACGACGTCTATGCCAATCGTCCGAACTCCTATATCAACCGAATCCGCGACAACGGCTTCGTCGACCGCTACTACCCCGATGGCGGCAATCCCTCGTACACCGGGCGCGCCGCTCGGTCTCGCACAGCGCGCGTGACTCCGACCGCGGCACGGACCGGAGCCACACCCGCCCGGCAAGTCGCCCCGCTCACCAGCTTCTTCAATGACAGGAACCAGCTTGTCTGGCCCGGTGACGCACCGGCCACCGGCGAACTGAAGGCCAGTCGCGAGGAAGCCGACAAGGCCTGCACCGTCGCGTTCACCGAGCTGAAGAAGAACGGGACCGCCTCGATCGCCTCGGCAACGGAGGCTCGTCAGAAGCTGCTCGATTACGGCCGTCCCGCCCTGACTGCGGTCAAGTCGACGCAAACCTCACAGATCGCCGATGGGTTCCGAACGTTCCTGACCTCGCTCTACGATTCGCTCGCCCAGGCGACCGAAGTTGGCGGACCTCCCCCGCCGGTCTGAGGAGCGAAGTCTCTCGCGGCTCGCCGAATTATCGGAGGGCCGCCGCGACCGCCTCGGCCATGTTCTTCCGTGAGAGATCGACCTGGAGCACTTTACCGTCCCGGCCGATGAGAACGTTGCTGGGAATCTCGGAGATGCCGAAGGCGGCGGCAATGTCGTCGGGTCCAGGCGCGGTGATCAGGTTGGGCCACCGGACGTTGTGCTCGAGAAGAAACTGGCGCACCGCCGGATGGACCTTCTCCGGCTTGGAACCGCCATTCTGAAGGGCGTCGAGGTTAATCCCGATGATTCGGAAGCCCCGGCCCCGGTTCGCCTCATAAACACTGTCGAGCCATTCCACCTCCGCCGCATTCGGAACGCACCAGGTCGCCCAGAAGACGACCAGCACGGCGTCCCCTTTCATTGCGGCGAGGTCCACCGATTTGCCGTCGACGTCCACGCTTCGAAGAGCCGGCGCAGGCTTGCCGACAAGGTCGAGCTGGCGGAGCCGCTGGCGGCAGTATTCCTTGACGTCGGCGTTGTTGGCCTCCTTTTCAAGGAGCGCAAAGGCTTCGCGGGCGACGTCGAACCGCCCGCCGTGAACGAGCCGCTGATAGTAGGCCCCGCAGAGGATCAGCAGCGATGGAGTGTCGAGAACCGTCGACGGCGCCGGCCTGGCGGCTGCTCCCGCTCCGGCCGGTTTCGCGGACGGACCGACAAGCCGACGCAGGTCGGCCAGGGACCGGTCGTACTCACCGCGATCGGCGGAGGCGATCAGGTTGATCGTCTCGGCCAGAAAGCGAACGGCCGGCGAGGGGGCCGACGTGGCCGCGAGGATGCGATCGGCGGCGGGATCGGCCTCGGCGAAGAGATTGTTGGAGATCGCCAGGCGGAAGAGTGTCTCGTACGTCGCCTCGGCCTGCTCGGGGGGCTGGGACGCGGCAAGCCGGTCGAGCCGGGCCAGTCGTTCGCGCTCGATCCGAAGGAGCTCGCGGTCGTACTCATCCTGGATCGCTTGCAGACCCCCGCCTGCCGGCCTTGTCTCGTCCTGGCGTGCCACGACCGGCCGCGGCCTCGGCGATTGCGCCTGGGCTCCTCGGGGGCTGGTCGCGAGGGTCGCGAGGCCGATCGCCGTAGCCATCACGCCGATCCGGGTTGGACTCATCGTGGGTCGATCCTGTAAGTGATCCGGGGTCTGGCGACCGGACGGGACGCCCGCCGGCGCAGGACCGCCATTCTACTACCGCGGGCGAGGTCGGGCAAATCCGCCTACCGACGGACTTCGTCCCTCAGCCTGTCCCTGAACTGTGGCCCACGTCGGCCATCGCGGTCGATGCGGTCTTCGGGCGGATCGCTGGTTTCTTCGACGGGTGCGGATGCGAGACTCTCCACAACGCGACCAGAAACAGCACTCCGACGATCACTCCCACAATCGCGAAGACCGCCTGGAGCCAGGCTGCCATCGGCTTGGCCGGTGTCTCACGAAGGTACTCGACGAACGGTCGCGTGGTCCTGGTGGGAACAACCGTTTCCTCGTAGAACAGCTCGTTCGAGCGGACCTTGATCGAATGTTCTTGCTCGGGCATGTTCCGCGACTGCGGGCGCATGGCGACGGACCCCTTCGCAAACCCTCCGGCCGGATCGCCCGACTCGGCGGACCTCCAACCCTGTTCCTCGCTCGTCCAGACTCATCCCATCTTAACCGCCTTCGTTCCATCCGGCATCAGGTCGCGCGGAAGAACCAGTCCCAGCTTTGAGGGAATTCGGCCAGTTCTTCGGATCCGGCGAGCGCATCGTCCCAGGGATAGAGGACCTTCGCGATCTCGACCGAAGCGAACCCTGCGCGGGCCAGGCGGTACTCGACCTCGAACGGTTGCCAGAACTTCTGGCTGAGGCCCTGAAATCGGAACCGTCCGAAGGCGAAGTCGTAATACCGACGCTCGATCTGAGAGGCGGCCAGGCGTTCGGCGGCGCGGGGGCTCATCCCTCGCTCGAGGGCCCGGTCAGCCAGAAGCATCGCGTGGTAAGCCAGTGCGTCGATCGACGGAACGATCGCCAGAAAGACCCCGCCCGGCCGGAGCGCCGATCGTATGGCACGAAGGGTTCGGTCGATCAATCGGACGTCCGGCATCACCAGCGAGTTGACCGCGACGGCGACATCGAGCTGTCCGGCGAGATCGTCGAGCTCGTGCATCGGCCGGTTGAGGAACTCGACACGCGCGGCCGCCTTAGGTCCGAGGCGGGCCCGCGCCCGGTCGAGCATCCCCTCGGCGAAATCGAGGGCCAGTACCCGGCCGAACGAATCGAGAAGCCGGGAGAGCAGCGGACCGGTCCCGCAGCCGAGGTCGGCGATCGTCTTGCTTCCCGGATCGGGGATCGCGTCGAGCGCCGCCCAGAGCGGATTTTCCACCCCGGGCCCGTAGGGGTCGAGGAACACATCCTCGTAAACCGGGGCGTGTCGGCTCCAGTGTCGGTCCTGTTCGTTCCACTTGCGGTCGGGCAAGGCGGCACCGGCCCCATCTTTCGGCCCCGCTCGTCGATCGACATCGGTCGTCGGCGAAAGCTCCCCTCAAACATCCCACGATTATTATAGGACGGATTCGAAGCGAAAAACGGCCAGAATCCCGGATCAGGAGGGAACCGGCTGGTGGGGCCCATCGAAATCCGTGCCGATGACAATCTCCGAGGAATCCCGACGGAACGCGGGAAGCCGGGGCATGGCGACGAGATCAAAGCCATTGGCGTTGTCGAAAGCCCACGTGGCGACCGTGGCTCGAAGTCGGACGCGAAGTGCCAGTCGTTTCCAGACAGCCCGGGCGATCGAGTCGATGGGTCCGGCGGACGTGACAACGACCCGACGCCCAGCCGCAATCGCCCGGGCGATCGCTTCCGACGAATCCTCAGCCGGATCGCCGGAAGCGGCCTGGATCTCCAGGCGTGGCGAGGGGAGGGTGGCATCCAGGTCGTCAAGATCCCATTCGCGCCGGTGGAGGCCGGTGAAGGCAAACGGATCAGCGCCGGCGCGGAGGTAGCTCCACGGCCCGACGAAGAGCCCATGGAAGGCCAGCGCACCGGGACGTCCGGCGTCATCGTTTCCCTGGGGTGCCACGCCAACGATCATCCAGGGTCCGCGCTCGATCCGGAGGGCAAACATCGCGTTCGCCTCGGCGACGCCCGGGGGTCGCTCGCCGTATCGCTGAGCGGCCAATTTCAGGGCGGCCAGCCACTCCGGCCGGCACCCCGACGACCGCGCCAGCACCGCATAGCCGCGGTTCCAGAACGGGAAGCTGCCGTAGACGGCCTGTTCGATCATCGAGGCGCCTCCGTGATTCGCGGGCTCGGGTCCGTCGCACTTACTCGGGCGGCGACAGCTCGGGCATCGCGAAATCCGAGGCGAAGACGAGCGTGGTCTTCCCCCCCTTTGACGGTCGGATCGTCCCCGAGAGGAGCCGGATGGCCAGCGGATCGCCGGGGCGGCTGGTCAGAACGTAGACATCGGTGGCCGTCCAGTCGTAGTCGACCAGCCGGATCGTGATCGGATCGCCGACCTTCCAGGTGATCGGTTGGGGATACTCGTAATCCCAGATGGGTCGTCTCGTGTCGCGAATGACGGACGAGGGCCCATACGTCGTCCCCGCGACCTCGATCACGACGCCCAGGTCGGGCCCGTCTCCCGAAAGGTACTTGCCGACCGTCGGCTCGACCTCGCCCCTGCGCAGCGTGATCTTGTACTGCCCCGGCACGGAGGCCTTCTCCCACCAGTCGAGGTATCGTTTCGCGATCGTAGCGAACCGGCCGTCGGGATGGTCGCGCTGGTAGTCGCGAAGGCGTCGGGCGACCTCGGCGACGTCGTCGGGGTGGGCGGTCAGATGGTCGAAGGCCTGGCGATAGGCATAGACGTCCCACTCACCGAGAATCCGGTCGCGGGCGTCGATCGCCTCGCTGAGATAGCGTCCTCCGGTTTGATGGGCCTTCAGGTAATCCTGATACCGCTCGATCCGGGCCGCGAACCGCGACGGGTACTGCCGCGAGTAATCGCGGGCCTTCGCGATGTCCTGCTCGTCGAGCCGGCGGAGGTAGTCATCTAGCCGCAGCTTGACGGCCTCACGCGCCGGGCTCTCGGCGTGATCGGCGAGGAACTGGCGGGCGCGCTCGATCAGGTCCTCCAGCGACATACCGGGCATGGCTTCGGAACGCACCAGGTCGTCAACGAACTGCTGATCCTGGGCAAATCGACGGGCATGGAGTGCCTGCTTCAGCTCCTGGGCGATCGTCAGGGCATCGGGTCGCTTCGAACTGTCGGGGAACTCGCGGAGGAAGCCATCGATGGCGGCCAGTCCGATGGCGGGGTCGTCGACCGAGGCCAGCGACCTGGCCTCGCCCTCGACCTCCTTCCAGCGGCGGTCGTGGCGGGCGCGTTCCTGGGCCTGCTCGACCTCTCGGATCGCCGGTGCCAGCCGGGGCGACTGATCCTTCAGGGTGTCGAGACGCTTCGGCAGGTCGGGGGCGGCGGTTCCGTTGGCGACCTGGACGCCCGCGGCCTTCACCTGCCACTCGGCCTTCTTGACGCGAGCCTGGCGCTCCAGCTTCGGCCAGAAGATCCCCAGGGAGGGGTGCCATTCGAGCAGGTCGGACCATCGCCGAGCAATCGCCGGCGCGGCGGCCTCGGGCGATTGCTCGAAGGCCGTCGCCTGTCGGAATCCGAGGGCGTCGTAGCCGGCCGCCGACCCGGCAAGCAGGACGATTCCGCCGGCCAGCCGAAGGAGCCGCCCACGTCGTCGACGACGGACCATCGCCGTGAGTCGGTCTCGGAACTCGTACGACCGATTCGACCGCGGATAACGCCGCTCATAAGCGGCGACCACCCGGCCGAGTCGCCCAGGGTCGCGCGGGCCGCGCTCCCAGGCGGCCACCATCGCAGCGCGGTCGCGGGACTCCAGTTGTTCGGCGAGCCAGGAGAGCGGCCCTTCCAGCCCGATCGGCCGGAGGACCGACGGCGGGCGGTTCCCCTCGGCACCCGGGCCGAACGAGCTGACGCCGAAGATCGCCCCATCGGGCGCGTGGGCCGCCAGCGCGTGCCGCGTCATCCCGTAATGATGGTTGACAATTCGCTCGACCAGCGACTCAGGGACCTCCGGATCGCCCTCGGTTTCGGGATTCGCGGGCTCCCTCTCCATCACGCGGTCGAATTTGGTGAGGAGCAGCGCCACGGGGCGATCGGCTCGGGCGTCCACGGACCGCTCGATGTAACGCTCCAGCAGGTTCTCGACCTCCTGCTGCCGACGCCGACGCTCGACGGGGTCAGAGGGACCGTCCGGGTCAAGGCAAAGGAAGACGGCGTCGCAGCCGTCGAAGAACGCGTGGATGGGCTCGTCCGAGCCAAGGGTGACATGCTCGCCCTGGTAATCCTTGACGATCAGGTCGAACCGGGCAGGCCCATGATAGAGGCGGAGATTCAGCTCGGTCTCGGCGAGCGAACCGGCCATCGGCTGTCCGGATTCGATCTGCGCGATCTTCTCGGCGAGGTACTCTGCGGTGCGGGGGTCGGCGGCGGCGAGCCGAAGACCCGGCACCTGTCCGCTCGACGCCTGTCGATAGAACATCGCCAGCAGGGTCGTTTTGCCGACGTTCCGGTGGCCGAACAGCGCGACCTTCAGTGGACGCGAAAGTCGCGCCTCCAGGTCGTCCAGTGGATTCGTCCGGCGATTGCTCATCCTGTCGCCTCGAAAAATGACCCGGCCTCCTGTCCGGCCGCCGCCCGCGTCCGGATCGGTCCCTTTTAAGATCGTCAGAGAGACGGCCGGGATCGAAGCCATCCCACGGCATTTTTCGCGTCCGTGAAGTATTTGTCGATACCCGACGACCTGAGCGCCTGTTTGACCTCGTCCCGGCCGAACTCAAGACTGTTGCCGCTCAGGAAGGCTTTCGCCGTCCCGGCATGCTTCTTCGCATGATTCAGGATGCAATGGAGAATCAGGTTGTCGGGGAGGATCAGGTCGGGATGCCGTCGATCGGGTACCAGGATCGTTGCGAAGCTGTCGCCGATCGTCTCTTTCGACATCGGGATCAGCGTGGCGATCGAGCCGACTCGGTAGACGGCTTGACGGAAATCGGAGACCAGGCTGTTGATGTATTCCAGGCAGAGGATCGAGGCGTCGTTGAAGGGCTCGACGAGGCGCCTCGATACCTCAGAAGACCTGTTGCGCTCGAGTTGATCCCGCTCTCGGACAAATCTCTCGTGGTGGGTCATCCATTCCTTGACCCGGCCCCTGACATTCGCGGTGGCTTCCATGAAGCAGATCGTCGGGACCGCGAGTTGAAGTCCCTTTTTGGCTTCGGCCTCTTGAAGAAGAGGCTCTCCGTCAGGCTCCTGTCCAAGGGTCAAGCTGATCAGGTAATTCGTCTCGACGTAAACGATAGCCACCGGATCGGGCCTCGGTATTGAAGAGCGCGTCTTTCAGCAGGCGGACGAGCCCCAGGCGGTCGAGTGTTTCGAAAGCCGGAGGAGGGTCCGTCTTGGACTTCCATCGATAGGACAGGTCCCTTATCCAGGCCAGGACGACTTCCAGGAAGAGATCTTCACTGATCCGATTGGGATGTCTTTC
>DAIDJI010000062.1:0-5730 GCA_027451455.1 Planctomycetales bacterium
GGATGGGTCTCGGTCAGAGCGAATCCGGGGTCCGTCCTGCTCTCGGGTGACGGACTCTGCTGAGGGCCGCCGGTCCAGAGTGAGCGGGCCACATTGGCAGCGGTTGCTTTGCCCCCCGTGGGTGCCAGGTCCAGCGGATGCGGAAGGCCCGTCTTGCCCCGGCCATCGTCGCCCAGCCCCAACCGCCGCAGCTCGTCGAGGACCTCGTCAAGACCGTGGCCGGCGATGAACTGCATGGCGTAGTACGGCGTTCCCTCGTGCTCGCCGATCCCGAACACCGGAACGATGTTGGCGTGCGTCAGCCGGGCCGCGGCGCGGGCCTCGCGTTCAAACCTCTGACGCTGCTTGGGGACGCGGAGCAACGACGTCGGCAGAAGCTTCAGCGCGACGTGGCGGCCCAGTGAGATCTGCTCGGCCTCGTAGACCACCCCCATCCCGCCCCGGCCGATCTCGCGGAGGATGCGGAAGTCGCCAATCTGATCGAACTCCCGTGCCCCAAGCCGGACGGGATCCGTCGCCTGAATGGCCGGATCGGGCGAGTCGGCCAGTGCGATCTTCTCGAGCATCGCCAGCGCAGGGAAGAGAGCACGGATCTCCTCGGAGAATTCGCCATAACGATCGATGTATTCCTGCAAGGGAGGGCGCTCACCCCGGCGATAGCGGTCGAGGAACTCCTCGGCCAGCTCGAGCACGATCGCGGATGGCGCCCCGGAATCGGACCTGGCCATCGCCTTCGCTCCTCGTCGACAGACCTTCGAATCTTGCAGGGCGGTTCGCGGGTCGAATTCAGAACTCGAAACCAGGGATCGTTTCGAGGATCGCCCTCAAGCGTTTCACCGCCCGCAGGTATCGGCTTCCCGCGCCAGACTTGGAAATCCCCAGCACCTGGCCGATCTCGGCGAAACTCAACTGCTCGAAATGCTTGAGCGAGACGATCTCGCGGTCGATCGGGTCCATGCTGTTGAGCGCCTCCTGAACCAGCAGACGCGTCTCGGCCTTGAGCGCCGCCTGCGAGGGGGTCGACAGCGAACCCAGTAACTGGGCCGCCAGTGAGGCGGAATCCGCCACCGGCAGACAGCCGCGGTACAGGGTCACCTCGCGATCGGCATCGCGAATCTGGCTACCCAGGTGGCGGCGATGTACCTCGATCAGCTTCAGAGCCGTCAGATGCCGCATCCAAAGGAACAGCGGTAATTTCGGTTCGCGAGCATAGTCCTCAAGCTTGCGCGCGATCTCCAGGTACGCTTCCTGAAGCACGTCGGAATCATCGACCCGACCCGACAGTCGACGGCTCAGCCGCAGCTCGATCATCCGCTTCAGACGCGCGCGATGCGCAGAGAAAAGTCGGCCCAACGCCTCCTGATCGCCATCGGCGGCCAGCCGGAGAAGGCGTGATTCGTCCTCGGGCTTCTGATCTTTCTCGCTATCCATACTCCCTATAAGTGCAAACCCGCGTCAAGCGTCTCGCAAGTCACACTTTTTTTTCTCGCAGACGCGACGCAGACCCTTCCGAGGCTGGCATTGTGTTCGCTGTACACGAGCGAGCCCCCCCGCATGCAAGCCTGGTCCCAAAGGAAACAGCGAATCGAAATCCTCTCCGTCTCGCGAGGAACGATCGGGAACGGTTTGAGAAAGGAGGCCGACCTGTCTCCACGCATCTTCGGGAGGAAGATCGCTCGACCGAGGACCAAGGACTGAGAAAAATCGCTCCATTCTATCGAGGTCAACGGGGCGCAGGACCTACCGGGATCTCGATGCGCCTACCGGGCTCGCTGGCCAGCAGGTCCGCGAGCTGTGCGTCCTCTCCAGACCGACCGAGGCTCTTTGCTTACCAAGTCGTGAGGTCCACCGATGAAACGTATCTGGCTCGCCGGGCTCATGCCCCTGCTCCTGGCCGTCTCCTCCGCACCCGCGCAGGAGGCAAAACCGGCCGAGGGTGTCCCTGCATCCTCGAACATCCGGGGCCGCGAGTATCCCCGTGTTCATCCCGACCGCCGTGTCACGTTCCAGATCAAGGCGCCCGACGCCCAGAAGGTCGTCTTCGGATTTTTCGACGCCCAGCGCTATTCTGCCAAAAAGGACGACCAGGGAAACTGGACCGCGACCACCGAGCCCCAGGTGCCCGGCTTTCATTACTACCGGGTCTTCATCGACGGCGCCGAGGTCAATGATCCCTCCAGCGAGACCTACTACGGCACCGGCAAGATGACCAGCGGGATCGAGATCCCCGAGGAAGGTGTCGACTATTATTTGCCGAAGGACGTCCCCCACGGCGAGGTCCGCGAGCGCTGGTATCACTCGAAGACGACCCAGCAGTGGCGGCGGATCTTCGTCTACACCCCGCCCGGCTACGATGCCGATCGCGAGGCCCGGTATCCTGTGCTCTATCTCCAGCACGGCGGTGGCGAGGACGAGCGCGGATGGCCGAACCAGGGACGAGTCAGCTTCATTCTCGATAACCTGGTCGCGGCGCGGAAGGCCCAACCGATGATCGTCGTGATGGAACAGGGCTACGCCCGACGCCCCGGTGATCCTCCGACGCCGACTCGCCCGCCGGCTCGGCCGGCCGGCGCGGGGCAGACTCCGCCCGCCCGCCCGGACTTTAGCCGGATGTTCAGCGCGTTCGAGGAGGTGATGGTCAAGGACCTGATCCCGATGATCGACGCGACCTACCGGACCATCCCTGACCGAGACCACCGGGCGATGGCCGGTCTTTCGATGGGCGGCATGCAGACGTTCCAGATCACGCTCAAGCACCTCGACCTGTTCGCGTCGATCGGCGGCTTCAGCGGGGGAGGCGGCGGCTTCGGCGGCGCCCCCTTCGACCCGAAGACGGCCCACGGCGGTGTCATGGCCAACGCCGACGACTTCAACAGCAAGGTCCGCCTCCTCTGGCTCGGGATCGGCACCACCGAGCCGACCCGGATGTACGAGAGCGTGAAGAACTATCACGAGGCGCTCCAGAAGGCCGGGATCAAGCACGTCTATTACGAGTCGCCCGGGACCTCGCACGAGTGGCTCACCTGGCGGCGATGCCTCAACGAGTTCGCCCCGCTCCTCTTCGCGGGGCCCTCGTCGCAGGGTCGTCCCGGTCGCGGGATGCGGCGGCCGATCACGCTGAATCCCGACGACGTTCCAGCCTTCCCCGACCCACCCGCTGGAATCGACGCCGAGCGATCCGAAGTCCCTCACGGCAAGCTCGAAATGATCTCCTACGAGTCGCGGTCGGTCGGCACGACCCGCAAGATGCAGGTCTACACCCCGCCGGGCTACACCGAGAAAAAGAAGTACCCGGTTCTCTACCTGCTCCACGGGATCGGCGGCGACGAGACCGAATGGCAGCGGTTCGCAAAGCCCAACGTCCTGCTCGATAACCTGCTCGCCGACGGAAAAATCACGCCGATGATCGTGGTGATGCCCAACGGACGCGCCCAGAAGAACGATCGCCCCGAGGGGAACATCTACGCCGCGGCGCCTGCCTTCGCGGCCTTCGAGCAGGATCTCCTCAAGGACGTGATACCAACCATTGAGTCTCGCTACTCGGTCCAGACCGACCGCGAGCATCGGGCGCTGGCCGGCCTTTCGATGGGAGGCGGCCAGTCGCTCAACTTTGGACTGGCCCACCTCGACACCTTCGGCTGGGTCGGCGCCTTTTCCGCCGCTCCGAACACGAAGCCCGCTGTCGAGCTGGTTCCGGATCCGGCCAAAACCCGGGAGAACCTGAAACTCCTCTGGATCGCCTGCGGACGGCGCGATGGCCTGATCCGGATCAGTCAGCAGGTCCACGGCTATCTCAAGGAGAAGGGGGTCCCGCACGTCTGGCACGTCGACGGCCACGCCCACGACCCCACCGAGTGGAGGAATAACCTCTATCTCTTTGTGCAGCGTCTCTTCCGATGAGTCGCCCGCGGCCTGGTGTGGATGCCCGCATCCTGCCAGGCCGCGTAGTCCTCGTCAAGATTTCGTGAAACATTGGAGAGCCGCTTGATCATCGACCCTTCATCGGCCACCATATCGCCAGAGAACACTGAAGTGGACGGCTGGACGTTCGATCTGTGGTGGTCGGGAGGCTGGGGTGGAGTACGACTACGACGTGATCGTCGTCGGCAGCGGAGCCGGGGGTGCGACGTTTGCGGCCTCGTGTGCGGCCGCGGGGAAGTCTGTCCTGCTCCTTGAGCGGGGGAATCCGTATCCGGCCGATCTCGCCGCTCATGACGAGAAGGCGATGCTGATCGACAAGCGTCCGTATGACGATCGCGAGGTGGACGTCAATGGGCATGCCCGGCGGCTTTACATGGGGGGCATCCTCGGCGGCGGTACCAGCCTCTACGGCGGAGCCCTGCTCCGACCGAGCGAGGAGGACTTCCAGCCAGGGCGTTATTACGGAGACCGGATTCCCCGATCGATCTGGGACTGGCCGATCTCGTATCAGGATCTTGAACCGTACTACACTGAGGCCGAGCGATTGTTCGGGGTCGCGGGCCGGAGCGACGACGACTTCGCCCCTTTGGCAAGGCCGGCGCGTGGCTTCCCTGGCGTTCCGCTCCCGCTCCATCCGCTGAACGAGCGGCTCATGGCCGCCAATCGGGCCCGGGGACTTCGGCCGTTCCAGTTGCCGCTGGCGATCGACTCGTCGCGATGCCTCCGCTGCGGCGCCTGCGCTGGGTATGTCTGCCCGACCGGGGCGCGGCAGTCGTCGGCGCAACTGGTCGAGTCGTCGATCCGGCGGGGCCAGCCTCTGCGGGTGCAAACGCATGTCGAGGTCGAGCGGCTTTATCGCGAGCCCGGCACGGGCGCGACGATGATCTCGGTGCTCGACCGGACGACGGGAGCCCGGAAAGAGTACCGGGCCCGCCGATACGCGATTGCGGCGGGTGCGCTTGGCTCGTCGCTCTTGCTGCTCCGATCGGGTTTCGAACATCCGCTGATCGGGCGCAATTACATGATGCACCTGGGCGCCGTCGTCGTCGGGATCTATCCCAAGGCGACCCGCGCGGAATCGACGTTCGTCAAGCAGGTGGGATTTCCGGACTTCTACTTCGGGACGAGGCGATTCCCGCACAAGATGGGCGTGGTGCAATCGCTGGGGGTACCCGGCCCGCTGATGGCGGCGAAGTTCTCGCCGTTTGTTCCGCCGGCGGTCCGGCAGTTCCTCCGGGAACGGGTCTTGCCGCTGCTCGGCCTGATCGAGGATCTCCCCAATCCGGCGAATCGGGTGACGCTTGGTCCGGACGGCCGACCCCGGCTGCACCACCGGTATTCGCGATACGACCTTGTCCGGCGGAAGCACATGAAGCCGCAGCTTGCCCGGATTCTCCGGAGGTCAGGCGCGATGTACTTCCTCTCGTGGCGCCGGCATTCGCACGACCACGTCGCGCACCAGTGTGGAACGCTTCGCTTCGGCCGCAACGCCTCGCACGCGGTTCTCGACCGAGATTGCCGGATGTTCGCCAACCCGGACGTCTTCGCTGTCGATGGCAGTTTTCTCCCGACCTCGCTCGGGATCGGCCCCGGCCTGACGATCATCGCCAACGCCCTTCGCGTGGCGAACACGGTCGTCGGCGAGCTCTAATCCGAGAGGCCCGCCGATCATGACGGTCTCTCGACGAATCCGGATTCGCCTCGAGCAGATCCGGCAGGCCCGAATTATTCACGGGGGTCTGGCCGGGCTCGTCATGGCGACGCTCTCCGTCCGGCTCTCGCGGCTGCCGATCCCCTCGCGGCGGGTCC
>DAIDJI010000062.1:5740-10543 GCA_027451455.1 Planctomycetales bacterium
CGTCCGCCGGTATCCGCCGGGGCTGGACGAGTCGGAATCCGAACGTCCGCTGGAGGACTACCCTTCGTTCAACGCTCTTTTCACGCGAGGCGTGCGACCGGAACGCCGGCCGATCGCGGGAGGTTCGTCCGAATTTCTCAGCCCCTGTGACGGCACTGTGCAGGACGTCGGCCGGATCGAGCGCGGAACCCTGATCACGGTCAAGGGAATCGAGTACTCGGTCGGCTCGCTGCTCGCCGACGACCCCACGCCGTTCGAGGGCTCGCCGTTCGCCATCGTCTTTCTCTCGCCGATCGACTGCCACCGCGTCTTCAGCCCGGCGGATGGAAGATTCGAGCGAGTGGTCCACATCCCGGGCTCCCGGCTGCTCGTCCACCCGCCGTTGCAGCGTCCCGAGTATCCGGTCTACACTCTCAACGAGCGGATGATCCTTCGCTTATCGACAAGCGCTGGCCCGTGCGCCGTGGTGATGGTGGCCGGATGGGGCGTCGGAAACATCACCCTGCCCGGGGCGCCGAGGTTTCGCCCGGGCTCGAGACGGGTCGAATCGCTCGCCTGGGAATCGCCTCCGACCGTCGCGCGCGGCGACTGGCTGGCGACCTTCGAGCTGGGTTCGACGGTCGTCCTGATCGCCCCGCCAGGTCCCGATGCCGTGCCCCTGGTTCACCCCAACGAGAAGGTTCGGTATGGAGAGTCCCTCTTCCGCCTCGCCGATTCCGACGCTCGATGACCCCCGGGTCGGTCGCGTGATGGTCGCGGGCCTCGGCCATCCCGCCGCCTCCGATGACGCCGCGTCCGTTGAGCGCGAATCGGGAACGCCAACCCTCGTCGTCTTCGTCGGCGAGCGGCTGACATCTGATCGCCGACGCAAGCTGGACGACCTGGTGAAAACGCTCCAGGGCCAGTCGATTGGCCTGATCGCAATTGTCGGTAGTTTCCGCGTCCACCTCGACGACCCGAAGGCCGAGGAGGCAGAGCGCCTCGCTGTCGACCTCCTCCAGAAAGCCGTTCCCAGCGCCCGGGTGATCGTCTTCCGTCCCGGGCATCTGGGTTCCTCGCTCAAGCGATGGGCTTCGCTCTGGCCGTTGTTCCCGGGCTGGCTGACAACCTGCACCCTCCCCGATTCCGAGCTGTTCGCCGCGATCGACTCGGAGCGGCTTGAAGCAGGAAATGAAACCTACCAACCAGGCCCCGGTCGCGCTCTCGGCCGGGGCGGCCGGGCCTTCACGCTCCTCGGTGAGAACATCCCCTGGCGCGAGGCGCTCCGCCGGCATCAGGACCGATCCCGATCCAGCGTTGCCCTTGAAATGGCCGCCCGCGTCCTCTCGTGGCTTCTGGTCGGCCAGTTGATTGCGATCGCCATCGTCGCGCTGACGAAGTTCCATCCTGCCTTCCGCGCGCTCCACGTGACGACGCTCCGCCCTCGATCCTTCCGCGAGCTGATCTCGCTCTGTCACGCGAGGAACATCGACCACGTCCGGGTGGTCGGTTACAACAACGGCGTCCACCACTTCGGCCATCGCTATCCCGGCAAGACGATCGTCTCGACCGTTCGATGTGGCCGAACTCTTCGTGACGGCGAGGGCCGCCTTCGCGCCGACGCTGGCGCCACGATCCGGGCAGCGATCTCGCGCCTTGCCGAGACAAATGAAGAATTGTTCGTCGTCCCAAATTACTCGTACGTCTCGCTCGGCACCGCGTTCTTCGTCCCGATCCACGGATCGGCGGTCGATTACGCGACGGTCGCCGACACGATCACCCGCGTCGTCCTCTACGATCCCGACCGCGACCGCATCATCTCGGCTGGTCGTGACGATCCCGACTTCGCCGAAAACGTCTACAACTTGAAGAGCCGCATCGTGGTCCTCCGGCTGGAGCTTCGGACCCGTCCGCGCTCGTCTTACTATGTCCGGCGCGAGACGGTGACGGACGCGACCGCCGAGCAACTCCTCGACGCCCTTCGCGACGAGAACTCGGCGAACGTCGAGATCCGGCAGGGCCACGCCGCGAGCCGAACGGTCACCATCGCCCGCTACTCGACCGGTAACGACTCCGTATCCGGCCCCGCGATGGAACTGCCTCGCGACGCCCTCGGCCGGCTCTGGGACATCCTGGAGGAAAACCCAATCACGTCGTTCCTGATGCACGCCCTGGCCCGGCACGTTGCCTGGCACACCGAGATTTTCTTCAACGCCGAGGAGTTCAAGACGTTCTGGCGGACGCACGCCGACGTCCCGCTCCGCAAGATCCAGCTCCGCTACATCCGGCGCGACGGGATGCCGCACTCGCCGTTCCGCGATGAGGACCGCGTCTCGGCCGACCTCTTCCTCTTCCGCCCCGACAAGAAGCGATTCGACGCCTACACCGCCGCCGTGCTACCCAACGTCCGCTACAACCCCGGCAAGCACAGCAACTAGCGAAGGTCCCGCATGATCCCTCTCCCGACCATCGCCGAGACCATCGAAGAAATCGTCCGCGAGCAGGAGCCGAACTTCCTCCGGCTCTACCTTAACCCGCACACGGCCAATACCTGCCTGGCCCTCGACCGGTACGCGAGGACCACCTGGCCGATCGGCCGCGACGAGGACTTCCAGTCGTTCCTCGCCAACAGCATCGAGGAGGCGATCAGTGGGGCCCTGAAGCTCCTCAGATGCCATCGATTGCCGTCCGAGCCGGGATCGACCAGCCTGGTCCTCGACCCGGCCGACCGCCTGAAGGGATTCGCCTCGGCCGACCTGACGAGCGGCGATCGCGTCGAGTTCCTGCCGGGCGTGACCACGCTCTCGGGTCCCCTCGCTGGTCTTCACGAAGCGGCCGAGGGACCGCGGATCAATCCCCTGGTCCTGGTTCTATCGGGAGACCATCTCCTCGACGACCACGAGGCGGTCCTTCGTCGCCTCATCGAGCAGCACGCGCCTGGGGTGATTACCTGCGTCGACCGCCAGGCCCTTGCCGCGATCCGATCGGGGCCCGACCGCCTCGTCCGCCGGCTCATCCCCGACGTGATCGTCTTCGACGAGTCGTTCGCCGATCATGCGGTCCCGTTTGCCGCCTTCACCGCCCGTCGCTCGATTTTCGCCCCGTGGAACCGCCCCGGAAAGGGGACATTCCACTCGACCACATTCCAGCCAAACACGATCTCCGCCCGCCATTTCCTCGAAGTTCTCGCGCACACCGACCCGAGGTTCCACGGTTCCCTCTCCGTCGAAATGCGACGCGTCCACCGCGACCTCTCAGCCCTCGGCGAGATGTACCGGCGCCACTACAATCCCGGTCTCTTCCGGCTGATCCGGGCTGCCGGGTTCGAGACGAGGGATGTCCGCACGTCGGGTGCCTTCATCGTCGTCAACGGCCAGCCGATCTACGACGTTGTGGGAGGCGTCGCGTGCAGCATCCGCGGGCACAACCCGCCCACTTATGTGGAAGAAACGACTGCGGCGGAAGGTCCGACCGGCCCTGCCCTTGAAGCCGAGTTGCGCGATCGGTTACAGGCACTCACCGGCCTCGGATGTGTTCTCCCGGCCGTCAGCGGGGCGGGCGCCGTCGAGAACGCGCTCAAGCTGGCGCTCGTGGCGCAGTTCCCGAAGCGACACGTTCTCATCCTGAAATCCGGATTTGGCGGCAAGACGCTCCTCGCCCTCACGGCGACCGAAAAACCCTCCTACCGCAAATCGGTCGGCCCGCTTTACCCGGACGTCCATTACCTCGACCCCTTCGCCCCCGATGCGATTCAGCGAATCGATGCGATTCTGGACCGGCACGCGTTCGCCGTCGTGCAGGTCGAACTGGTGCAATCGGTCGGCGGCGTCCGGCCGATCCCCGATGCCGTTCTCCGCCACCTCGACGAGGGACGCGCCCGACGCGGCTACCTGCTCCTTGTCGACGAGGTGCAAACCGGGATGTACCGCACCGGCCCGTTCGTCCGCTCGCGGTCGCTCGGCCTGACTCCGGATTTGCTCCTGCTCGGCAAGGGAACATCCGACATGGTCTTCCCGTTCGCGCTGACGCTCTACTCCGAGGCAGTCGCCGATCGAGTCAAGGCAGGGTCCCCAGGGCTCGTCGATGCGATCCGCCATCGATTCGCGTACGAACAGGGATACCGGACGGTCGTCAACCTGCTCCGCCTCGCCGAGCGGATCGACCTGCAATCCCAGGTGGAGGAGGCGTCGAAGACGTTCGTCCTCGCCCTGGAATCGGAGCTGGCCGACAGTCCGAACCTCCTGGAAATCCGCCCGTTCGGACTGCTGATTGGGATCGAGCTCGACGCCTCGCGGGGGCCCCGGAAATGGCTGGGGAAGCGACTCGCGCCGATGGCGCTTTTAACGATGCTACGGCACCCAAGGTTCCCGGTGCTGGCCGGCCTCTGCCAGTACGAGCCGAACGTTTTGAAGGTCACCCCGCCACTCGACGCCGGCCCCGACGACCTGCGCGCGGCCGCCCGGACGATGGCCGAGGTGATCAATGCTCCGATCTCACGGGTCCTTGCCGCCGGTCTCGGCGGTCTTTTGAAGCCTTCACCGATCCGAAGGAAAGAACGAGATGAGTACACAGGCCGCCCAGCCGCTGAGCTTGCGGCGCGTTGACTTCGACGACCTTTATGCCCGCCACCTCGGCCGGCACTCGCAGTTCGGGATCAACATCGCGCACGTCGTGGCGCTCTACGGGCTCTGGTACGGGGTTTATGCCGGCGTCGACCAGGCCGCCCGGCACCTCGGCGCTCCGATGACCTGGCCGATCCTCGCGGCGATGGCGACGACCTATCGGTCCGATGGGTCTGTCGAACATTTCGCAGCAGTCTGGCGT
>DAIDJI010000062.1:10553-13823 GCA_027451455.1 Planctomycetales bacterium
ATGGCCGTGTTCCTGGCACTCTTCGTTTCGAGCGTCCTGGTGCTGCCGACCCTCCCGATCTGGTCGATCCCGCTCTTCCTCGCGATGTCACCGGCTTTCTACAAGTTCCAGGCGTGGAACCACAAGATCTGGACCCGTGCCGCTGACATGAGCGAGTTCAACAAGCGATTCCCGCCCGGCAAGGATCTGAATTTGATCCTGCTGACTTACGAAATCCCGATTTGCCTGAACTATCTGATCTTCCACCGCGAGGACTGGCGGGCCTGATCGGCCACGAATTCCGGGACCGTGACAACGCGAAAGGACGAGAGCGTGAAAGGGTTCGTTTCACGCTCTCGTCCTTTTGGGATTCTTTGTGAGGGCCTACCGCTTGCGGCCAAGCGCCACGACGATGTTGTGTTTGTCCTGAAGCGGGAAGGCGAGGCGGTTGAGGAACCACTTCTTGATCGGGCCGGCCTTTTGCAGGCCCATCGATTCGAGGAGCGGCGTGAGCCAGCCGCCTCGATAGCCGAATTCCATGAACTCGTCAAAATTTCCGAATTGAAGGACCGGCTCGAACGTCTCGCCCCGGCAGAGCTCGAAGCCGTGCGCCTCCATCGTCCGGGCGACTTCCTCGAGGTTGGCCGGGTTCAAAACGGTGTCGTCCATCGAGCGATCCCCTGCACCGGCGAGCCGGCGGAGGAGCTTCGAGTTCCCGAGCGACTGGAGACCCGGATACGCCGCCTTCGTCCCGCCGATCAGCGACCAGTAGCCGCCCGATTCGAGTCGGCGGGCGATCTGGGGCGCCAGCCTCGTCATCGGCACGAATCCCGTGACGAAATGGGTGCAGACGCAGTCGAACATCTTGCCCGGGAAGTACGAATCCAGCTCGCCGGCATCACCGACGACCGCGTCGAGGTCAGGGAGCCGACGTCGGGCGACCTGGAGCATGTTCTCGGCGAGGTCGATCCCGAATGGCTCGATCCGATCGCCAGCGTGCCCGCGGAGCTTTCCCAGGAACAGACCGGTCCCCATGCCGAGGTCCAGCACCCGCCATCGGCGGCCCGGATCGTTGAGCCCCTCGGCCTCAAGCTGACCGATGCCCCGGTCGAGCGCCTGGCCGATGATGCCCTGAGGGTCGAGGTCGTAGTGATCGGCGACGACTTCGTTGTACGCGTGGTGAACGGTGGAAACGCTCATATCAAAATCACTCGGCTCGGTGCTGGAAGAAGGATCAGGCGGGACTGTGGTCGAGTTCGTGGACCTCTCGGTCGGCGCCTGCCCCGGCGTGGGCGAGGGCCCGCGTATCCGGGTGTGTCAGCGGCCAGTATTCCAGGCGGATCTCCCGACCCCGGACCGAGACGAACGGGCAGGGAGGATGTTCCGTCCAGGTCCCGCTATTCACGTAGAGAACGCCCTGGCTGGTCTCCAGCCCAGGGAGGTGGGTGTGCCCGCAGGTCACAGCCTCGCAACCACGTGTCCGTGCCAGGCGGATAGCTCCGTCGCGGATGGTCGGCCCGTTCCGCTGCCAACGTTTCGAGGCCCGCCGGATGTACCGCGAGGCCCGATGCGGGGCCCACTTCTGGATGTAGTAATACACACCGCAGGCCAGTTCGGTCAGCAGTCCGTATTGATTGACGAACCGGTCGAACTGATCGCCGTGCAGGATCAGGAGGCGGGTCGTCCCGTTACAGAATTCATACTCTTCGAGAACCTCGACCCCAACGATATGCCCAACGACCTCCGCCGGGCCATCGTGATTTCCCCGAATCCAGATCAAACGGAGATCGTCCCGATCCGAGTGGCGGCGGATGATCTTCAGGCAGGCAAAATGCCGCTTCGAGAGCCGCCGGAAGTTCAGATCATCAAAAATGTCGCCGTTGATGACCAGCTCGCGGGTATTCTTGACGGCCCATTCCAGGAACCCCTCCAGCAGCTTCGCCTGGCAGACATCGCTGCCGAGGTGAAGGTCGCTGATGATCAGACAGTCGTAAGGCCGCGACTCCGGCTCGGCCTCCGGTCTCGGTCCGGCCTGGTGGTCGGACATCATGAAAAGCCCCTCGCATGGCTCGATGCACCGACCCGGCTACCCGCTCCCGGATCGCGCTCGACTCCGATCCACCGCGCTAGCAGTATGACCCCGATCGTCCAGGGATCCAAGCGTCAGACGGCACCCTCACAAGAGTTTCGCGCGGGCTTCTCGGAGCCTCCACGATCCGGCCCGGTCGCCGAGGAGGTCCGGTCCCTTCAACGAGAGACGGCGGGCGAGGTGTGAGCCTCGATGGGTCGGAACCGTGCGAGGAACACATTGTCCTTGCGACGTGCGACCGCGAAGAGCCCTCGGCCGTCGTCGAGGGGCCAGAACCCTTCCAGCTCGTCATGAGGGTCGAAGGTGAGCCGGCGGATTCGAACGCCCGGCCCATCGGCGCGGCCATCGATGACGGCGCGGGCGAGGTCCAGGTCCTCAAGCCGCCATCCGCGCCCCTCTACCACGTTCTGGACGCAGGTGAGACGGCCCGAGGCGGCGTCCCAGTGGAGGTTCTGGTTGAACGGGCCGCAGAGGACGCGATGCACGACCACGCCCGGCGCGCTCGACCGGCGGGCGGCCAGCAGCCCGGCCGGATCGTACAGCCGGACCTCCGGCCGAATCCGTCCGTAATCGGCGGTCGCGAGCAGCACCCGACCGCCAACCTGGACAAACTCAGGCCGGCAGCCGTTAACCGCCGCGTCGTCCTCGATCACATCGAGCACCGCGCGGTCGAGGTCGCCGTCCTCCCAGGCACGCCGCCAGTCGATTCGATAGATCCGCGCCAGCGACCGCGCAGGATCACTCGTCTTCACGGTATCGCCGAGGAATGTGCCGAAACGGTCGTCCCAGGTCAGGCCGGTCGGATGCACGATCAGCGGGTGGCCCTCGCGACGGAGCCAGACAACGCGACCCGTCGCCCGCAGCTCCCGGTCATATTCGCGGATCACCCCGACCCTGGGCCTCTCCTGAAACACGTCGCCGTAAGCGTAAATCTTCCCGTCGCGGATCACGGCCCCCTGCACGGCGCCCAGTCCGAGATCGGTGATGGTACGCTCCACTTCCACGCCCGAATCGGCCTGCCACGACGCATCCGGCGGGGGCTGTTGCCCCACCGCTATCCCCATCATCGCCACGAGCGGCAGGAATCTTCCCATTCGTAATTCGTAATCCGTAATTGGCTATCGGTTCTGGGTGCCTGATTTGGCCGTGGAGCGACCGCGGCCGGCGAGGAAATCATCGCGAGCGAAGGCTCCCGGGTCGAG
>DAIDJI010000063.1:0-7684 GCA_027451455.1 Planctomycetales bacterium
GACGACCTCTCTCGCGTGAATCTCGCATTCTTCCAGGTTAACATTGCAATTAGCCTGGGCCTGCTGGTCGTCGGCGTGATCGACCTGGTGATCCGCCACGCTGGCCGCGGTTGATGATTCCTTCAATCCTGACTAAAATCCCAGAAAGAATGGTAACGGGCCCTGGACCACGGTGGGCAATGCCCACGCCACGACCGAGGATCGGTGAGCGATGAATAGCGACGTCCGCGTGATGGAGTCGATCCGCGAGAAGGTGGAAGCCGGCCAGCGGTTGAGCTTCGAGGACGGTCTGGCGCTGGAGGCCTGTAATGACCTCTTCGCGCTGGGGACGCTCGCCAACCTCATCCGGGAACGCTACAACGGCAACTTTGCGTATTACAACGTCAACACACACATCAACCCGACGAATGTCTGCGTCTACACCTGCGACTTCTGCGCCTTCCGGGCCGACCTCGGCGACGAGCGCGCCTACGTGATGGAACGAGACCAGATCGTCGAGCGGGCGCGCCAGGCGTCGTCGCGGGGCGCGACCGAGCTGCACATCGTCGGCGGGCTGCACAACAAGCTTCCGTTCAGCTACTATGTGGACGTGGTTCGCTGGATCAAGGAAGCGGCGCCCGAGATCCACATCAAGGCGTACACGGCGGTCGAGATCGAGTTCTTCGCGAAGATTTCCCGGAAGTCGGTGGAGACGATCCTTCGCGAGCTGATGGACGCCGGTTTGGGTAGCCTCCCCGGTGGTGGAGCGGAGATCTTCCACCCCGAGGTCCGCGAGCAGATCTGCGGGGCGAAGGCGTCCACGGAGAGCTGGTTGAACGTCCACCGGACGGCCCACCGTCTCGGCCTGCACTCGAACGCGACGATGCTTTACGGCCACATCGACGGCCCGAAGCACCGGATTGACCACATGGTTCGCCTGCGCGAACTCCAGGACGAGACGGGCGGCTTCCAGACGTTCATCCCGCTCGCGTTCCACCCGGACAATTCGCAGATGGCCCACATTCCCAAGCCTTCGGGCGTGATGGACCTGAAGGTGATGGCGATCAGCCGCCTGATGCTGGACAACTTCCCGCATATCAAGGCGTACTGGGTGATGCTCGGTCTGAAGACAGCGCAGGTGGCGCTCGCCTTCGGCGCCGACGACCTCGACGGAACCGTCGTCCACGAGAAGATCTACCACGAGGCCGGCGCCGAGACCCCGCAGGAGGCGACGGTCGCCGAGATCCGCCGGCTGATCGAGGAGGCGGGCCGCGTCCCGGTCGAGCGGGATACGCTCTACCACCGGATCGAGCGTGACGGCGGCACCTGGTCGCCGCGCGAGCATATCGACGTCCCGGGCCTCGCTCTCGCCGGCGCGGACTCAAAATGAACCACAGAGATACTGAGACACAGAGAAAACCAAAAAGAAGAAAGCGTATTTTTCTTCTCTGTGCCTCTGTGTCTTTGTGGTGGATTGACTGTCTCTCTGTGATGGATTTGCCAGGAGACGGGGATTGACGGAAGCGGCGGATCGCGCTATGATCCCCGCGATTCCGGCCCCGCCCTCGATTCGGCTCAAGGAGGAGCCTTCCCCGATGCGCGACCACAACAAGGCGTTCTGCCGCCTCGTGGCCGAGACCTTCGACGGCCCCGGCCCGGTCTATGAGTTTGGCTCGTACCAGGTCGAGGGGCAGGAGGGCTACGCGAACCTCCGGGCGATGTTCGCGGGCCGCGACTATGTCGGCTGCGACATGCGCCCCGGCCCTGGCGTCGATCGCGTCGAGGACGTCACCGCGATCAACCTTCCCGATCAGTCCGCCGGGACGGTCCTCTGCATCGAGACCTTCGAACACGTCTTCGAGGTCCGGCGCGCCTTTGACGAGGTCTACCGGATTCTCAAGCCGGGGGGGATGTTCGTCATCACCTCGCCGCTGAACTTCCGCATCCACGGATATCCCGACGATTACTGGCGGATGACCCCGAGCTGCCTCCGTCGGATGCTCGAGCCGTACGAGGTCCGCGTGACCGGCTACCAGGGGCATCGGGCGTTCCCGCATACGGTGATGGGTATCGCCCTGAAGACGCCGGCCCCGGCCGACGCCCTGGCGCGGTGCTCGCGACTGGTCGCCTCGTATCGCGAGTGGTGCCGCGAAACCGAGCGGTCGATGCCGGCTGTCGAAAAGTTCCGCCGGCTCGCCGCGCAGGTGTACCGGTCGAAGGGAGAACGCCGGCAGTTGGCCGACTACTACGCGGCCGAGTTCCACGTCGATCGCGGGCCGATCCCGGCCGCGGCCTGATGCACGAGGACCCGAAGTCATGTCGAAGACTGTCGAGCGACTGGTCGTCCTGGGCCTGGACGGGGCCACCTGGACCGTGCTGGACCCCATGCGGCGCCGGGGGCTGATGCCCAACCTCGACGCGTTCCTCGCCGGTGCCGCCTCCGGGACGCTTCGATCGATTGTCCCGCCGGTCACCACGGCCGCGTGGACGACCATGATGACCGGCTGCGGGCCCGCCCGACACGGTGTCTTCGACCACCGATACTACGACGCCGCCGAGAACCGGATGAAGGTCAACCACTCGGGCCGCATCCGCGTGCCGACCGTCTGGCACCTCCTGGCATCCAGCGGACGAACGGCCGTCTGCCTGAACGTTCCCGGGCTTTATCCGCCGCTGAAGGTCCCCGGTATCGTCGTTTCGGGGATGGATGCGCCTCACCTCGAAGCGGCTCTCTCGGCCGCTCCTGAGTTCGCCGCCCGCCGCGAGGCTGAGGCCCCCGGCTATGCGCTCGGCTACTTCTGGAAGCGCGTTCCGCGCACTCTCGACGAGCTGAAGACCAACGCCCAGGCCACCGCTCAGAGCTTCCACGGCCGGACCGATGGCGCCTTTCTTGCCGACGAGATCGCCTCGGACTGGTCGGTGTTGATGGTCCAGTTCCAGAACCTCGACCCGTTCCAGCACCGAGTCTGGCCCTGGCTCAACGTCGATGAGACCGGGATCGACGACCCCGAGTGGAACGCTGCCGCCGCCGAGGTCATCCGCGGTCTCGACGAGTGCATCGGCCGTCTCTGCGATCTCGCTGACCGCCGGGGCGCCGCTGTGATGATGGTCAGCGATCACGGCTTTGGTCCCTGCCTCGGCCGCATCCAGGTCAATCGGATCCTGGTCGATGCCGGTGTCGCGCGGCTCCCGGGCTGGGCCGGACGCCTCGGCCGACGAACGATGCAGGTTCGCGACCGCCTTCGCCTCTGGGGCGAGAAGCGCGACCGACCCGCCGCGCGATCCGCCTCGTTCGACCAGTCGGTTGCGGCCGAGTACCGCTTCGACTGGCGGCGCACCCTCGCCTTCGCCCCGCACCAGGACACTGCGGCGATGGTCTACGTCAACTGTGCGGCGCGACACGGCGGCGTGAAAACAGCCGCCCCCATGATGACGCCCCGCCAGATCGACGAGGCCCGAACCGCCGCTTCGGCGGCGCTGGCTGAGGCCCGACACCCGGAGACCGGCGTCCCCCTCTTCCCTCGGATCATCGCGACCGCCGAGGAATACGGCATCGATCCCGCGAGCGAGGGCTACCCCGACCTGATCGCCCTCCCGGATGAGCCGTACTGGGTCCGGACCAAGCTTTCGTCGAGCCCGGCCTGGGTCGAGCCCGACGCCAACCTCCCCGGCACACACCGCCCCGAGGGGATCGTCGCACTCTCGGGTGTGGATCTACCGCCGGGACGTCACCTGCAAGCCAACCTTACCGACGCCACACCGACCATTCTGGCGATGCTCGGCCTGCCGATCCCCGCGCACATTGAGGGGAAGCCCATCGTCCAGCCGACCACTGTGGCCCGTCACCACGCCCCCGCCGAGGTCCTCGCCGGCCCGCATCACTCCGGCTTCGAGTTCACCCAGGACGAGCAGGCCCTCATCGAGCGCCGACTGGCCGACCTCGGCTACCTGGAATGATCCCGGCCCCGAACTCTATTCGCCCGTGAACTCAGGACGGCGCTTCTCAAGGAAGGATTGAATCCCTTCTCGATAGTCGCGACTATCGTAGACATGCCGTCGCTGGCCCTGGAGGCGCTCGAAGGTCTCGGCGCTCATCGGGCGTGACTTCGAGAGAATCCGAAGCTCCTCCTTCATCAGCGTGACACACATCGGAGAGGTCTCGGCGATCTGGTCGGCAAGCTGCCGGGTGAAGCCTTCGAGTTCGTCTCTGGGCACCACATCATTGATCATCCCGAGGCGGAGCGCCCGTTCCGCGGAAATCGGACGTGCCGTGAAGAGCATCTCCTTCAGGAGTGGCACGCCGATCGATTTCATCATATTCACAATACCTGCTGTGTTGTAGGGAACACCGAGTCTCGTCGGTGTGAAGGCGAAGGTCACCTCCGGCGTGGCGACGGCGAGATCGCAGGTCATCGCGAGCTCGCAGGCGCCGCCCCAGACGGTCCCCTCGATCATTGCGATGACCGGCATGGGGAGAAACTCGATCGAGCGGACAACCCGGCGAAGCGGATCGTCGTACGAGAGGGGATCGCGCCCCGAGGTGGGAAGCTCGGTGACGTCGTGCCCAGCCGACCAGACGGCCGCCCCCGGCTCCGCCCGAAGGATCACGGAACGGACCGACGCAGCCTTCATCTCGCTGAGCGCTCCGATCAGTTCCTCGATGAGGTCGCGGCTGAGGGCGTTCCGCTTCGCCGCGTGGTTCAGCGAGACAATTCCCGTGCGGCCTTGCACCTGTCGAAGCACCAGTGGCATTTTTTTTCTCGTCAGAGGTCAACATCTTCTCGATATTCGCCGAAGACATCGCGAAGGACCTGGCCGATTTCGCCGATCGTGGCGTAGGAGCGTACAGCCTCAAGGATCGGTGGCACCAGGTTCGTCGCCTGGTCCTCGGCTGATCGCCGCAAGGTCGCGAGCGAGCGTTCCACCGCGGACGAATCGCGGCCTGCCTTCACCTCTCGGAGTCGATCGATCTCGCGACGGCGAACGTCGTCAGCGACCTCGAAAAGCTGCATCCTTGGCGGCTCGCCATCGGTATGAGCATTGACTCCGACGACGATCCGTTCGTTGCGCTCGACCTGTTCGCTCCAGCGATCGGCCGACTCGTCGATGAGCCGTCGCACGAAGCCGGACTCGATGGCCGGGACCATCCCTCCCATCGCCTCGATCCGGCCGAGAAGCGCCAGGGCCTCGGCCTCGATGGTGTCGGTCAGGTGCTCGACGTAGAAGCTCCCGCCGAGCGGGTCGACTGTGCTGGTTACTCCGGTCTCATGTGCGAGGATCTCCTGGGTGCGCAGGGCAAGCCGGACTGACTCCTCGGCCGGCAGGCAAAGGGCCTCATCCTTGCTGTTGGTGTGCAGACTCTGCGTGCCGCCGAGCACCGCGGCCATCGCCTGCAAGGCCACCCGAACGACGTTGTTCTCCGGTTGCTGTGCAGTGAGCGTCACGCCGCTTGTCTGGGTGTGAAATCGAAGCATCATGCTCTCGGGCGATCGGGCCCCAAACCGGTCCTTCATCATCCGGGCATAGAGCCGGCGAGCCGCCCGAAACTTGGCGATCTCCTCGAAGAAGTCGGAATGCACGGCGAAGAAGAACGCCAGCCGAGGCGCGAACTCGTCGATTTTGAGACCCGCCCGAAGTGCCGTCTCGATGTAGCAAATCGCGTCGGCGATCGTGAAGGCCACCTCTTGCACGGCCGTGGCCCCGGCCTCTCGGATGTGGTAGCCGCTGATGGAAATGGTGTTCCAGTGTGGCAGGTGTTGGCCGCAATATTCAAACGTGTTCTCGATCAATCGAAGGCTCGGTCGCGGCGGGAAGATATACGTCCCCCGCGCGACATACTCCTTGAGGATGTCGTTCTGAATCGTTCCCCGAAGAGCTGAGGGTTCGATCCCCTGTTTCTCGCCGACGGCGATGTACATCGCGAGTAAAACGGCGGCGGGGGCGTTGATGGTCATCGACGTCGAGACCTTATCGAGCGGGATGCCGTCGAAGAGGGCCTCCATGTCAGCCAGGGTATTGATCGCAACGCCCACCTTGCCGACCTCGCCCAGGCTGCGCGGGTCGTCGGAGTCGAGCCCGAGCTGGGTCGGCAGGTCGAAGGCGACGCTCAGCCCGGTCGAGCCCTCGGCGAGGAGGTATCGATACCGCCGGTTCGATTCCTCCGCGGTGGAATATCCGGCGTATTCGCGCATCGTCCAGAGCCGGCTGCGGTACATCGTCGGATGCACGCCGCGCGTGAACGGGAATCGGCCGGGAAATCCCAGCTTTTCCTCGTACCGCTCGACGTCGTCGTCGCCGGGTAGGTAGAGCCGGTCCACCGGAAGCCCCGAGGTCGTCGCAAATGCTCTGGTGCGCTCGGGGTGGTGGGCGACCGCCTGGGCGAGGGTCTCCTTCGACCAGTCCTCTTCACCGGCTTGAAGACGCGATGCCGTCATCGGATCATGACCTCCTTGCGAACGACTGTCGCGCCTGTGTCCCGAGGTTTTGGACCAAGCATTTCCTCGACGGTGGCGAGGATCGATCGGGCCGAGGCACCCGGGGTGAAGATGGCCCGGACGCCGATCCCCTTCAGGAAGGGAAAATCTTCCTCGGGGATCGTCCCGCCGCCGAAGACGAGGATATCTCCCGCGCCACGTTCGGCGAGCCCGTCGATCACTCGACGGAAGAGGACGCGATGGGCCCCGCTCAGAACGCTCAGTCCGATCGCGTCGACGTTCTCCTGAATGGCGGCCTCGACGATCTCCTCGGGACTCCGGCGGATGCCCGTATAGATGACCTCGTAGCCTGAGTTTCGCAGAAGGCGGGCGACAAACCGGGCTCCTCGGTCGTGCCCGTCGAGGCCCGGTTTGCCGATCAGGATACGTCCCTTCGCCATGGTCGTGTTCCTCGAACTTGAATCAGGCGCCGGCCGTCGCGGTCTCCAGATCGAGCACGCTCAGCGTGGTCCTTAGCACCGCGTCGGGGTTGAGCGAGATGCTGTCGATTCCCTGCTCGACGAGGAAGCGGGCGAACTCGGGGTAGTCGCTCGGAGCCTGGCCGCAAATTCCGATCTTTCGCCCCCGGGCCCTCGCGACGCGGATGACCTCGGCGATCATCTTCTTCACGGCCTCGTTTCGCTCGTCGAAGATGTGGGCGACGATCTCCGAGTCGCGATCCACTCCGAGAACGAGCTGGGTCAGGTCGTTCGATCCGATCGAGAAGCCGTCGAAGATCTCGGCGAACTCGTCAGCGAGGATGACGTTGCTGGGGATCTCGCACATGACGTAGACCTCCAGCCCCATTTCACCTCGCTTCAACCCATGCTTCTCCATTTCGGCGAGCACCCTGCGTCCCTCGTCGACGGTTCGGCAGAAGGGGATCATGAGCTTGACGTTGGTCAGCCCCATCTCGTCACGTACCTTTTTCATCGCCTGGCACTCCAGGGCGAAGCCGGCTCGGTAGCGCGGGTCGTAATAGCGCGAGGCGCCTCGGAATCCCAGCATGGGATTCTCCTCGGTGGGTTCGTAGCGACGTCCGCCCACGAGGTTGGCATACTCGTTGGTCTTGAAGTCGCTCAGTCGAACAATCACGTCCTTGGGATAGAACGCCGCGCCGATCATCGCAACGCCCTGCGCCAGCTTGTCCACGAAGAAGGCGGGTTTGTGGTCGTAGCCGGCGGTCAGGCGGTCGATCTCGGCCCGGACCGCCGGATCCTCGGGCTGCCCGT
>DAIDJI010000063.1:7694-13781 GCA_027451455.1 Planctomycetales bacterium
TTTTGATGTAGGTTGAGATGATGAACTCTTCACGAGCGAGGCCGACGCCGTCGTTTGGCAGGAACGAAAGCCGGAAAGCCTCCTCGGGATTGCCGACGTTCATCATGATCTTTGTCGAAGGCCGGCTGAGTTGCCGAAGATCCTGACGCTGGACTTCGAAGTCGAGGAGGCCTTCGTAGACGAAGCCCGTATCGCCCTCGGCGTCGGAGACGGTGACCTCCAGACCGTCGCGAAGGACCTCGGTTCCGCGTTCGGTTCCGACGACGGCCGGCAGGCCAAGCTCTCGGCTAACGATCGCCGCGTGGCAGGTTCGCCCGCCGCGATTGGTGACGATGGCCGCGGCCTTCTTCATTGTCGGCTCCCAGTCGGGATCCGTCTTGTCGGTGACGAGCACCTCGCCGTCGCGGAACTGGTGCAGGTCCTGCACCCGCTTGATGATTCGAACTGGTCCCCGGCCGATCTTCTCGCCGACGCTTCGGCCGCTGACCAGCACGCGTCCCGGCGCTTTCAGCCTGTAGACGTCGAGGGTGTCCGGCTTTTTCTGCGACTGGACCGTCTCGGGCCTTGCCTGAACGATGAAGAGCTCGCCCGTCCGCCCGTCCTTGGCCCATTCCATGTCCATCGGTGTCGGCCGGCCTCGCCGGGCGGAGTAGTGCTCCTCGATCAGGCAGGCCCAGCGTGACAGTTGCAGGATCTCGTCATCGGTGATGGCGAATCGGGCGCGGTCCTCGGGTGGCACGGGAACGTTTCGGGTCATCCGGCCGCCGCCGACATCGTAGATCAGCTTGAATTCCTTGGTGCCGATCAATTTCTGGAGGATCGGGCGGAAGCCCTGCTTGAGAGTCGGCTTGAAGACGTAGTATTCGTCGGGATTGATCGACCCCTGAACCACGTTTTCGCCCAGTCCGTAAGAGGCGTTGATCAGGACGGCATCGCGGAAGCCGGTTTCCGTGTCGATCGAAAACATCACGCCCGAGGCGGCCAGATCCGATCGGACCATGCGCTGGATGCCGATCGAGAGGCCCACCTTGAAGTGATCGAACCCCTTGTCGACGCGGTAAGAGATGGCCCGGTCGGTGTAGAGCGAGGCAAAGCATCGCTTGCAAGTCTCCAGGAGCATCGGCGCGCCCTGGACGTTCAGATAAGTCTCCTGCTGACCGGCGAAGCTGGCGTCGGGAAGGTCCTCCGCGGTCGCGCTGCTGCGGACGGCCACATCGAGGGGCCGATCGGCGGCGTTGGAGAGTTGCACGTAGGCGGCGACGATTGCCGACTCAAGTTCTGCCGGCATCTTGGCGTCGAGGATGGCCTGGCGCGCTCGATGGCCCCGGTCGCGAAGGTCGTCCATGTCGCGGGTGTCGAGCCCTTCGAGGATGGTCCGGAGCTGTCGGTCCAGCCCTGATCGCCCGAGGAAATCCCAGTAGGCGCCGGCCGTGACGGCAAAGCCGTCGGGCACCTTCACGCCCCTGGGGGTCAACTCGCGATACATCTCTCCCAGCGACGCATTCTTTCCTCCGACGCTGGGGATGTCATCGATTCCGATTTCGGCGAACGGTCGGATGTAAACGGGCCTGTCTTCGGGTGCGGACATGATGGACGTCCTCCTTCGGATGGGCGATTTCGTCACTGCTGGCAAGGGGCGCGGCCCGGCTGCACCGACCGGGCCGTGGCCGACTTCCCCTCGCCGGGACTTCAGACGTGGGAGGCGATCAGGCCATCGCGGTCGCGCGGCCCATGTGAGCGAGCCGCCACGTCCGGTGGAGCGAGGCGACGGTCTGGATGTCGTAGGGGTGGGCGAGCCGCCCGTACGCGTAAGAAGCCCCGCCGGAACGAAAGGCGCCCTTCGCCTCCACCTCGACACTCACCTCATGGTCGCGGAGGAACGGCAGGAAGCCTTCGAGATCTTCCTCGGTCATCTGAAATCGACCGCTTTCGTCGATGTACAGTTCCTCGATCACCGGTGCCCCTTCCTCGGCCTCGACGGGGATGGCCTGGGGGCGTGTGGGCAGGTTCGGGTCGAGTCGCTCCAGCCTTTCGGCGAGGCCGCGGAGGTCAGCGCCCTGGGTGCGGTGCGCCTCGGCCAGGATTTCGGCCGGAGCCGTTCGCAGGACCATAAGGAGGCCCTCGCGCTCCGCACCGGACAGGATCAGCGTGTAACTTGATTCGTGGCGGGCCTGGGCAGACATCTCCGTCTCCTTTCTCTCGAACGGCGAGCCTTCCGGTCCTCGACCACCGAGCCACCTGGTCGGGCCGAGGGGTGATGGACCGGTCGGAGAGGCCAACAAAAAAACCCCACGATTCGATCACAGGGATCGTATCGCGGGGCCGCCTTAGCCAACTCGCGGTCGCCCTTCATAAGCGACCACACAGATTTATCCTATCACAACCCCTCCCCGATGATAAGCCCCTGCTGGTAAGACTATCTTGAAGGGCGGCCGTCCGACCGCCTCGGATTGCTCTCCTGATTCTTCAAAGACGTGGCTCACGGACGGGGATTGACTTTCGCATTTCGGGGGCTCAATGATGACGGAGTCGATTGCCCCCGAAGGGCAAACGGCTTGGGCCAGGGTGGCCCCGTCGTGTGTACTGGCGCATGGGCGGGGTTTTTTGTTGCGCCCTGGATGGGTCGGGCGACGCGGCGGGAATCGGCTGCGACCCGAACGGCAGGCCATGGGGTGCGGGCGGTATTCTCGTCGGGTTTTCGAGGACGCCGATCGTGAGACCCTGATGCCAGAGGACGCACCGGGAGGAAAGCATGGGATGGTCGTGGCGTCTCGGTCGAATGGCGGGAATTGATATCTACGTCCATCCGACATTTCTGATCCTTCTCGCCTGGGTTGGCCTGGCGCATTACATGGAGCACGGCGACCTGGCCGAGGCTGTTGGCGGCGTGGCCTTCATCCTCGCGCTCTTTGGAATCATCATTCTGCATGAGCTTGGCCATGCGATGGCGGCCCGCCGGTACGGAATCCGGACACGAGACATCACGCTTTTACCCATTGGAGGTGTGGCCCGTCTGGAGCGGATGCCCGAGGTTCCCTCGCAGGAATTGCTGGTTGCCCTGGCGGGTCCGGCTGTCAACGTGGTGATTGCCGTCTTGATCTTCGTGGGGCTCCAGATGATTGGGCTTAGCGTTCGGCCGGCTGACTCGGCTCTTCGAGCGGGGGGCGGCTTTCTTCAGCAGATGTTCTGGGTGAATGTCATGCTGGTGGTCTTCAACCTCGTCCCCGCGTTTCCGATGGATGGGGGCCGTGTGTTCCGGGCTCTGCTCGCCATGCGGACCGACTACGTCCGGGCGACTCAGACGGCGGTCGCGGTCGGGCAGGGGATCGCGATTCTCTTCGGGCTGTTGGGGCTGATCTCCAACCCCTTCCTGATCTTCATCGCCCTGTTTGTCTGGCTCGCTGGAGCGCAGGAGGCTGGGCTGGTCACAGCACGGTCGGCCCTGGCCGGTATCCCCGTGAGCCGGGTCATGATCCACGAGTTCCACTCACTGGCCCCTGATGAGCCTCTGTCTCGGGCCGTGGCCGATGTCCTGGCGGGATTCCAGCAGGATTTCCCGGTGGTCGAGGACGGTCGCGTGGTGGGAATCCTGACGCGTAACGACCTCATCGCCGCGCTGGGAGAGCAACGGCTGGAGACGCCGGTCGGCGAGGTCATGCAACGGGAGTTCGTGATGGCGGCCCCGCGTGAGATGCTCCAGACCGTCTTCGAGCGGCTCCAGAACGGCCATTCCCGGACGATACCGGTACTCGCGGACGGTCGGATGGTCGGGTTGCTCACGGCGGACAACGTGGCTGAGATTCTCCTGATCCAGCAGGCCCTTCGGAATGCCCACCAGCCGGGCCTCTTCGGCGGTTTCCCCGGGCCCACCGAGGAGCAGAGCGATCCGGGCGCACGGCCTCGCGGCATCCCCGTTCCTTGATCGGAGATCGGCGCGCCCTTTCGCCGCTTCCGGCCGCAAGAGGGTTAGTCGTGCGCCAGGGACCTCGTCCGAATGGCCACCGTTCAAAAGCCGCATCCACTCTTCAAGAGGTCCGGAGTTGACTTTACCCTGTCGGTCCCATTATGGTGAGGTTCGATAACTCGCGATGGGTCATCGATTCCCGGCCAGGGTGGCCCCGACATGCGATTCCTCGCATGATCGGGGCTTTTTTATCGCGCCCGAAGGACGGGCAGGGGATGGCTCCATTCGCTCCTGTCTGGCGACCAGGTCTCGCGGCCACGATCGCCAGACCGCGATCGGTCTCATGGAAACGGCGATTCTTCGGGTCAGGAGTCGCACCAATGACCACGCCGAATCATGCGAATACATCGGCGATCGAGAATCTAGATGGTCGGAACGGTCTTGGGGTCGGCCGCAAGGCCAGGGTCGCGATTGTCCTGGCGGATAATCGACCGATCGCTCTGATCTTCCCGGCCAGCCGGCGTCTCGTCCTGGATCGGCTGAGAAAACTTCTCGGTGCTGATGATGTACGGCTGGCCGAGCCGGACGAGGTCGAGCAAATTCACGGCCGCGGGAGGATGGGGCCGGTCCCGGCGCTCCCCGATCTGAGAGGTGTCTCCTCGCTGGTCGACGCCACGCTCATGAGTGCGCGGACGTTGCTGGTCCGATACCTCTGTCACGAGGCCGTGGTTCCGATGAATCTCGAGGATTGGCTGTCGTCGGCCGATTCGGGATGGGGATTCTTCACCGAGCCCGACGCGGGATCGTCTGATTTCGAACCCCGTCGCTCCGGCTGCCCGACATGATGGAGGACCGGCTCCCTTCCCGGTCCGGTCGCGCCGGTATCGAATGGGGAGACCCAGCCGATGCTGTGCTGTGCAGAGGTTAGCCCGATGAGAGGTCAGTTCGCCGAGGTGGATCGGCGTACATGCTTGAAAACTCGGAGTATCGGCAAAACGATGAGTTTGTCCGGCCTTTTGCCGTTCTGAAGAATGGGCTCCCCCACCCTCGCCCTGCTGGTTGTCGTGGATCGGAGCCGTTAGAGTGGGCTCCAGTGGTTCGACGCTCGATGGCGTGATCGGGGAGTCCAGAGCGATGGTCAGGAGCCTGTCCGGAAGTTGGGTGTTGTTGCTCGCGATTCCGGCAATCGCGGCCGGATCAGGCGTGATTGGCGGCGAGATAGGGGAGGCCGCGCGACCAGGTAACCCAATCGTCGTACACGCTCGGACTCGTGTTCCGGAGCAAAAGCCGGAGACCTCGCCCCTTCTGTACGTTCCGCGCGAGTCCGAGTTGCAACTGGACCCGACGCGGACGGCCATCCTTATCTGCGACATGTGGGACCAGCACTGGTGCCGGGGCGCCACACGCCGGGTCGGCGAACTGGCCCCGGCCATCGACCAGACGATTGCCGCCGCGCGGGCTCGAGGCGTCCTGATCATCCATGCCCCGAGCAGTTGCATGGACGCCTACAAGGACCATCCGGCGCGCAAGCGGGCGCAGTCGGCGCCGAAGGCGGCGAACCTCCCTTCCGACATCTCGGGATGGTGCCAGAAAATTCCTGCCGAGGAAAAGGGCGTCTACCCGATCGACCAGTCGGACGGCGGCTGCGACGACGGCCCAACCTGCCCCCAGGGCTCGCCCTGGCGGCAGCAGATCGCGGCGATTCGTATCAAGGATGAGGACGCGATCAGCGATTCAGGCGTCGAGATCTGGAACCTGCTGGAAAGCCGACGGATCGATACGGTCTTGCTGGTCGGAGTCCACACGAACATGTGCGTGCTGGGCCGGCCGTTCGGCCTGCGTCAGCTCGCCCGGCACGGCAAAAGGGCGATACTGATCCGCGACCTCACCGACACGATGTACAACTCGCGCTCCTGGCCATACGTCAGCCACTTCGATGGGACCGAGCGGATCATCGAACACATCGAGAAATACGTTGCACCGACGATGGTCTCGACCGACCTGACCGGCCACCCTCCGTTCCACTTCCGTCCCGACGATCGCCCGCGCGCCGTCTTTCTGATTGGCGACGACGAGTACCGAACCGAGAAGACGCTCCCCGAATTCGCCCGAAAGGAACTGGAGCCGCTGGGTATCCGGTGCACATTCGCGATCGCTGACCCGAAGACACCCAACGAGTTCCC
>DAIDJI010000064.1 GCA_027451455.1 Planctomycetales bacterium
CGGCGGGTGCCGCCGGGCGCTCGCGATGGCCCTCGTCGCCGAGATGGCCGCCCCCCTGCTCTGGTCGGGCGGATTCGCCGCCGGACCGGTCGGAGCCGCCTACCTCTGGGCCGACGGCCGACCACGCCCTCGGGCCGTCGCCCTCATCCTGCTTGGAGGAACCGGTGCGATCGTCGCGCTGGCCTGGCTCGCAGGTGCGGGGACGACGAGTATTGGAATCTCGGGGATCGGTGCCGCCGTTGTTCACGGATCGCAGGCTCTCGGCGAGGCGATCGTTTTGAACAACCTCGGCCTCGACGCACGGACCACGCCGACCCAGGCGATCGCCCTCGTCGGGGCGATCGTGGCCCTCTGGGGATGGTCGAGGCGGGGCGCTCCGATTCGACCGCTCGAAGCGGCCGGCTCCATGATGGCGATCGGCACGCTCGGGATGATCTTCGCCGTGCGCGGGGTCGACGAGGATTTCGCCGAACTGCGCCCGCTCGGCTGGTATCACGCGATGGCCGACCTGGGCGCCGTCCTCTTCGCCTGCGGGTGGTATGCCGGGCCGATCGAATCGCCGGCCTCGGCGGTCGCGACGCCAACGCGCCGCGAATGGCTGGCGGTCTCGGGAATCGCGATGGCGATGCTGGCGCTCCAGTCGCCTCGCGCCGATCGCGTGATCTTCGAGTATGCTGAGATGGCCGCGCCGATGGCCCGGCCGGTGGCCGGTTCGGTCGCGCGCTCGAACGCCTCGGACCTCATCGACCAGACCCGCGCCCAGCGTGCCGCGCTGGCCGAGCTGGATCGCCTGGAAGCCCGGGCGCGGCGGGGCTCGTACGATCGCGAGGCGATCCGGCGGGCCGCCTCGGCGGTCGCGGCCATGCCGACCCACCTGCCAGGATTCGACCCCGCGGAACTGCCGGCGATCCCCGACGATCGCCGGCATCCGCCCGACCCCGGAGCCGACCGGCGATGAGCCGTTTGAAGTTCGCGATCACGTCGCTGGCGGGCGTCGTTGCCGTCCTCGTGGCGAGCCTGGCTGTCGCCCGGGTCAGCCCCGCGCTCGGGGCAGGAGTCATCCTCGCGGCCGGACTCGCGACGGCCATCTACCTGCTCGGCTTCGACTTCTCGCGCCCGATCGGGTGGCCGGGGCGGCTCGCGCTCGGGGCCTGGATCGTCGCCGCGCCCGCGGTTCTGTTCTTCGACCCCGCCACGTTCGCGCCCGGAACACACGGACACATCGATCGTCCACCCCGCGACATCTACCTGATTTACAGCGATGATGTCGCCTATGTGGCGGCCTCGCGCACATGGGACCGGACCGTCGCAAACCTCCTCGTCCCGCACAACACCCACATCGTCCCGAGCTGGCGGCTGCTGACCTGGGCACTCGTCGCCGCGGCGGGCGACCTGCACGGGCTACCCGATGTCCTCGCGTTCGCCTCGTACGGGGTTTTGATCGTCCTGATGCTCATGGTCGGCCGGCTGGTGGCTCGCGAGACCGGCCGCGCCGGCGCGGGATTCGCGGCGATGGGGCTGGTCGGCACGACTTCGCTGATGCTGACGCCCGCCATGTGGTTCTCCGGCGGCCAGCCCCTGTGGGCGGTGCTGGGCGTGCTGGCCTCGCTCGGGTATGCCCAGTCGTACCGGCGGACCGGTCGATGGCGATACCTCGTCGCCTCGGCGATCGCCTGCGCGGTCGCGGGCGGATTCTGGTCAGCCGGGCACCTCGCCGGACCCGTCACGGCCCTTTATCTCTGGCTCGACGGCCGTCGACGTCCTCGATTCGCCGCGGCGGTCCCGCTCGTCGCGACGGCCGCGGCAGTCGGCCTGATGGTCGCCCTCGCCGCCCGACCGATCGACGCCCGGGTCAGCTTCCACGGTCGGACCGCGCAGGAGGCCGCCAACCCCGTTCAGGGCGCCCTCACCACCGCGCAGGCGATCCCGGCGAACCTCGTCCTTGGCAGCCTTGGGCTCGACGTCGAGCCCACGCAGACACAGGGCCTCGTGCTGACCCTCGCGTTGCTCGCGATCTGGGCGCGGTCTCGGTGGCGGCCGGCGGCGGGAACCACCTGGCCCGGTTTCGCGATCAACCCGATCGAGGGCGCGGGGGCCTCGATCGTGGTCGGATGCTACCTGCTGGAGTGGACCTTCCGCGGCTACCTCGACCTGCACAACATGCGAACGGTCAGCCCCTACGCCGTCGTCCCCTGGTACGACGCGATGCCGATGGTCGGCGCCTCGCTCTTCGCGGTCGGATGGTGGTCGGGACCGCATCGCCCCAGCGCCTCGGTGGCCCGTCGCCCGATTCCTCCGACCCGAGCCGCGGCGCTCGCAATCGCCGCGATGGTCGTGATGCTGGTGATGGCGAACCGTCCGAGAGTCGACGTCCTGATCCGGGGAACAGCCCCCTCAATGTCGGCCTGGGAGCGAGACTACTTCAAGATCGACCGGCTCCAGACGATGCGCGCCAGCCTGCTTCGGATCGAGCGCGCGGCCTGGCAGCGAAGATACCTGCGCCGGCTCGACCAGGCCGAGGCGGTCGCGCGCCGGCTGGGGATCGGCCGCGAGGAGATCCGATCGGCGTTCGGGAACGTCTTCATCCCGGCGTCGACCGGCCGCCTCCTGCTCCTCCAGCGCGATCATTACGACGTCGCTGCGATTCTCGACCTGCCCGACCGCGGCCGGATGACGGACCCCTCGGCGATCCGGTCCGCGATGGCCCGCTACCTGATCGCCGATCCCGAGCCGCGCCCGCAATGGCTCCCGGCGAGCGATCCCTGGCCGCCGGAGTGAGTCCTGGCGGCCTGACCCGATCTGACCGGGATCCGGATCGCCGCTCAATGGCCGCCGCGACGTCCGGAGCGACCCTTGCCCGTGGCCTTGGGCGGCTCGGGTGGCGCCTCGGTGTCGGAAAGCTTGAAGTCGATCGCGTTCGACTGCGCCTTCACCTCGCCCTTCAGGGTTGTGGTCCGAGCGTCGCCGTACCCGGCTGGGATCAGGCTTTTGGCTTCGGCCTCCGCCTTGGCGACGAACTGCGGCGGGATAAAGCTGGACTCCCGCTGCTGTTTCGCCTCCTTTTCGAACGCGGCCTTGGCCTTCGCCATGTAATCTTCCTTGGCCGTGATCGTGACCTTGTAGCTCCCGACCTGGGCGCCGTCCCCCTCGCCGCCGGTGGAGAGGCTATAGGTCCCGTTCTCGATCCGGCCCGAGGCGCCGGCGTTCTTCTTCGCGTCTTCGGGGATGAAGCTGATCTCACCCTTCTCCAGAGGCTTGCCGTTGTAGGTGACCTGGCCGCTGACCGGATATCGCTTGCCAAGTCCATCGTCGGAGCCGCCGCACGAGGCCAGCACCAGGAGAGCCGGCACCCCCAGGAGAGCCCGCCAGCGGAGAGCCCCCGGCACGCAGCGCGGGCGCGTTGTCTGAGTCGTCATGGTGATTCCTGTCCTGAACGAAACGGGCAGACGGGGCGAATGGGAGCAGAGGCGAAAGCCGAAACGCACGAAGCAATCGGGCCGGAGTTTCCACCGGCCCGATCGCTGGTCGAATCGCCTGGCGACGGATCGATCAATACTGGTCGGAACTAACGACCTCGCCGCCGTTCCGGCTCCCAAGGGCACAGTAGGTAATCATGCTGATCGTCTGCTTGAGGAAGTGGACCGAACCATCGACGAAGACGAAGTTACAGCCGCCCGGGTGATGGCTCTTGAACCCCGTGTTCGTGTAGGCGCACCGCGAGGCCCAGTTGGTACTGCCCCATCCGTTGCCGGGGAGGGTACAGCTCTGGCCCGAGAAGTAATTGATCGGGACCGTCGTCCCGTTGGCGCCGGAGTTCCACTCCCAGACGTTGTTGTCGGCGCGCTGGGCGGGCAGGCCCTCGCCAGCAGCGATCGTGTTGCTCGTCCCGTCGGTGATGCTCGAGAGCTTGACGGTCTGGCCAGTCGTCACGTCGAACATGCCGCGGAGCGTTCCGGGCGCGTTACCGGTGTTCGAGCAGGAGAAGTTGTCGAGACGCGTTCCCTGCTCGCCCGGCCAGCCAACCCGCGGTTGCCCCGGCACGGGCGGCCAGAGTGTGTAGGGCGTCTCGGTGGGGAAGGTCACGCCCGGATTGTTGCAGCCGATGCAGTAATTGTCGCCGAAACTACCGAGGTAGTTCGACACAGGAATCATCGGCGTGCCCCCGCTCGGCGGGTTCGGCGCGCTCGAAGCAATGTCCTGGCCGTTGCCATTACCCGAACCGACCGGCCGGAAGCCGTCCTGGTCGCCGTCGGACGGGCACGAGTAGGCCGGAACACGGGTGTACCAGGCGGTGGCGAACGATTGCAGAGCGGCCCCGCCCGAATTGACACTCACCGAGTAATTGATCGCATTGAAGATCGTATTCTGCTCGATGTAGGGAAGGATCAGAGCGGTCCAGCTCATGCCGTTGTTCGCCACCTCATTCCCCCAGGTGGAGGTCTGAAAGCTGCTCACAAACGTCATTCCACCCAGCGGATACATCGAGTTGGCACTCTCATAGTTCGCGAACGCCAGGCCGATCTGCTTGAGGTTATTGGTGCACTGGGCGCGTCGGGCGGCCTCGCGAGCGGCCTGCACGGCGGGCAGGAGCAGCGCAATAAGTACCGCGATGATGGCGATCACCACCAGCAGCTCGATCAATGTGAAACCGCGCGAACGAGGCGTGGTCTTCGGGCCGCTCATGTGAATCCCTCCTTCGTAGGAACCTTGAGATCGGAATCGCTTGTGACTAAGAACGGTTGATGACGGCCAATCGTGACGCTGACGGTGCGTCGAATCAGGGTCACTCTCGCCCGGCAAGCGCGGGGCCAACCAGAATCAGCCCTCCAGGCCCGCCGGTCGCCGGCTTCAAACAGGCGCAGTATCTCCGCCAGAGGAGACCGCGTTGCACATTTTCGGGCGGACAGGGTAAGACGGGAGTGAATGAATGACGCCTTCCGTGTCGCCCAGATTCAGGATGTTCGTATTCAGTTTTGTGATCTTCGGGTGAAGATCCCCGTTCAAACTATAAAGATGACCTGGGGGCGTTGCAAGAGCATGTGGAAGGAATTGGTGTTGTCACGATGCATATAGGCATGCGGCCAGGATAGCTGGCTCGCTTTGAACGTGGCGGAACGCAACGCGATGGGGTAAACTTTGGGAGGCAATGGGGCACGATTTGGCCCTGATTGAGGGGCCGGGACCGGACCGATGCCGAAAGAGACGACCCAACGCGGGACCGGACCATCGACGACCGCCGAGATCTGGGAGCCGACGCCCGAGGGTGGGATGCTCCACCGGGCGGAGCGGGTCGCGGTGGTGGCCGATCTGCACCTGGGCTACGAATGGGCGAGGGGTGCCGCTGGGGATTGCGTCCCGCCTCACTCACTTGCCGAGGCCGTCGCGCGGCTGGAGAAGCTCCTCGATCGCGCCCCGATCGCGACCCTGATCGTCGCGGGCGATCTCGTGGAGTCGCACCGGCCCTGCCGCCGGACCGAGGCCGATCTCCGTCGGCTGGCCGACTGGCTGGAACTTCGGGGCGTTCGGATGGTCCTGCTCCGGGGCAACCACGACCGCACCAGGCCCGAGGCGCCTGACTGCCTTGTGGTTGACGGATGGACGATCGCGCACGGCCACCGCCCGATCGAGGGAGATCGGACGATCTCCGGGCATTTTCACCCGGTCCTCCGTGTCGAGGGGATCTCAGCGCCCTGTTTCCTGATCGGTCCCGACCGGATCATCCTGCCGGCGTTTTCGGCCAATGCCGCCGGTTGCGACGTCCGGACCGCGGCGATCCCGCGCGACTGGTTGCAGGCCGGCCTCCGTTGCCTGGCGAGCACCGGCGACGACCTGCTCGACTTCGGACCGCTTGCCGGGCTGCGGACCGGTCGACGATAGCGGGCTGGCCTAGCCCGCGGTGATCTCGGGCTGGAGCCGGAGGACGTCGCCGCTCTGGACGTCGGCCGAGGCGAGCGTCTGGTCGTCGAGCAGTTGCCGGCCGCTCGCCTTGTGGTGGAACTTGTAGCTCATCAACTGGCCGTCCGGGCTGTAGCGAGGCAGACTCATCCGATCGACCAGCACCGCGATCACCCGGTTCACCGGGGCGTCGTCCGGCAGTTCGACAAGTTGCTTCTTGTTCCCGGTCGCGTCCCAGACCTCAATTGTCAGCGTATTCATGGGCTTCGCCGGATACATGGGGCCTCGATCGTCGCGCCGCAAGGATTCTGACAAGGATGCCCGCGCCGATCGACCCTGGCAAGAGACGACTTGCCCGCCGCCCGTTGCCGACCTTAAGATCAATTCGGGGTGGAGGCCGTGGAAGCTTCGCGCGTCTCGGTCAGAGACCCCAAAGCGCCGGTCATGATTGATTGGGGCGCATTGCCCTCATCTCACGTTCATCGCACTGGTTCGGGAGAGGCTGCCACATGTTACGGTGGGTGATCCTGGTCGTCGCCGTTGTCTTGCTGACCGGCGTCGCGACCCTCATCGTTCAGTACCTGCCGGAATCCAGCCCCGAGTCGACGTCGCAGGTCGCGGTCGTCTCGGGCGACATCAAGGGTCCGCAGCCCCGGATTGTGATCAAGGAAGACCAGACCTTCAACTTCGGCAAGATGCCCAAGCACGACAAATCCAGCCACGCCTGGCCGATCGAGAACACCGGCGAGGCCCCGCTGGAAATCCGCCTCCAGGGAAAGACCACCTGCTCGTGTACCGTCGCCAAGCCGGGCGAAAACGAGGCGCTGGTGATTCCGCCGGGCGGCAAGGACCAGATCGTCCTGAGCTGGCATACGAACAAGGATCTCGGTGAGGATCTTTCGCAGGGCGGGACGTTCATGACCAACGACCCTCGCCAGCCGACGTTCTCGCTGACGATCATGGGGAAGGTCTATCCGGCCGTCTCGATCTACCCGCCCGAGGCCCTTCAGTTTCCTCAGATTTCCAACGAGGAGACGCATTCGGCCCGGATCGCGATTTTCTCCCGCGACCGTCCCGATTTGAAGGTGACCGGCATCTCCACCTCGAAGCCTGGCCAGATCGTCGCCGACGTCAAGCCGATGCCGGAGTCCGACGCGAAGCAGCTCAAGGCCGAGAAGGCGCAGGTCATCACGGTGACGATCAAGCCCGGGATGCCGCTCGGCCGGTTCGACGAGGAGATGGTCATCCACACCGACCATCCGAAGGAGCCCGAGATCAAGATCTCGGTACTGGGCCACTGCTTCGGCCCGATCAGCGTGACGCCCGAAGGGGTCCGGCAGATGAATGTCGACGGGGCGCGCGGGTTTTCTCGCGAACTGGTCGTCACGGTTCGAGGCGACAAGGGGACCCGGTTCGAGGTCGTCCAGAAGCCCAGTCCGCTGGAGATTTCCATCGCCCCGAACGACGATGCCCGCCACAAGGGCCGATACCGGATGACCGTCACCGTCCCGCCCGGAACCGCCTCCAGTAAGATCGAAGGTGAGATCGTCCTGAAAACCAATGACCAGCGCGCCGCTGAGGTCCGGATTCCGGTCAAGATGCTCGTCACCCGGACGGGAGCCGGCGGCTGAGAGTATGTGTGTGAAGGAAGGACGATCGGATCGGCGGTCTCTCCGATTTCCGAATCCCGATATCCCAGGATCAGGCGTCGATCGGAAATCGGACTCCGGAATCGGGATCTCTGGAATCTGGATTTCAAATTCCAGATTCCAGATCTGGAATCGAAGCGTTGGAATCTCGAATCCGACCACCGGAATCTGGTCTCTGGAATCTGGATCTGATCTCTGGAATCTGAAATCTGAAATCTGAATAGGAGTTACGCAGTTGGGGTCCTGGGACAGCACGCCCTGTTGCTCTGGGATATCTGGGCTGAGAAGGCCTAGGTAATCGTCTTGCCGCCTCAACGCCAGACGACGCATCTTTCCAAGAGCGAGATCCCCCAAAGTACCAACTGCGTAACTCCTACTGAAAACTGAAAACCGAAAACTGAAAACTGAAAACCGAAAACTGAAAACTGAAAACTGAAAACTAATCTCCAGAGTCGAGCGGAGATCCACCAATCCGGCCCTTACTTTCCCTCGCGACCCGCTCCCCCATCCGAACGGACGCCTGCTGGAGTCGACCCGCGCCATGAAGACCTGGATCGTCTTGATTGCCGTCGTCCTTGCTGGGGCGGGCGTGGCCTTCTTCTACGGAGCGCTCTCACCGTCCGTCCCCGAGCCCGAGCCCGTCGTCCCCTCGAAGGCCGCCGGTCCGCCGCCGAAGCTGGAACTGGTCGAGGCGAAGTCCTACCAGTTCGGGACCATCCCCGTCGGCGGTAAGCGGACACATGCCTGGTCGTTCCGCAACGTCGGCGAAGGGCCGCTGGACATCTGGCTCGAGGATACGACCTGCTCCTGCACGGTCGCCTCGCTCAAGGCCGCCAAGGGCCAGGAAAAGACGATCACGATCGCCCCGGGCCAGTCGTCGCCGCTCGAGGTGAGCTGGGAAGGCCGGCACGCCGGACGATTCCACCAGGCGGCCACCATCGGCACAAACGATCCTGACAACCCCTCGGTCGTCCTCACGCTCATTGGGACGGTCCTCGACCCGCTGGAGATCCGCCCCTCGGATTCGGTCTCCTTCCCCGACGGGACGCCCGACCAGTCGCGAAGCGCCTCGGTCCGAATCCTCTCCAACGACCGTCCGGACGTGAAACTGCTCCGGGTCTCGACCTCGAAGCCTGGCCTGATCGTTGCCGAGGCGAAGCCGATGTCCCCCGAGGAGCTGGCGAAGGAGAAGGGAAAGTCGGGCTATGACCTCTCGATTGTGGTCCGCCCCGGCATGCCTCCGGGCCGGTTCCTTGAGGAGGTCTCGATCGAGAGCGACCATCCGGCACGTCCCGCGTTGAAGATCCACCTGAGCGGCAACACGGTCGGGCCGATCACGGTGACTCCCGCCCGGGTCGTGATGCCCAGCGTCCCCCGGGCCACTGGCGCCAGTGTCTCGCTCTCCCTGGTCGTTCGAGGCGAACAGCCGGTCCGGTTCGAGATCGCCTCAAAGCCCGAGATTCTGAAGGTCGAGATCACCCCGGAGACGGGGCCCGACGCCTCGGGTCGCTTTCGGATGACGGTCACGGTTCCGCCCGGTCTTCCGGTGGGTGCGATCGACCGACCGATTCTCCTGAAGACCAACCATCCCAGGCTCCCTGAAATCCGCATCCCGGTCTCCATTTACGTCTCCAATCGGACGGAAGGGGGCTGATCCCCACCCTCCGTGCCCGGCCAGAGTTCCCAGCGAGGCCGAGCGGCAATCGATCGGAATGGATTCACCACGGAGTTCTCGCGAGGCCGAGCGGCAATCGAATCGGAACGGATTCACCACAGAGTCACAGAGAGCACAGAGGGCACAGAGAAGAATTCCTGAGAGATGCTTTTGTTGGAAATCGATTCGTTGTTTGCAGTTATGGAATCGTGCGTGGCGAACAAGATTCTCGAAGCGAGTCGTACAGAGAGGTGAAGGTACTGGAGCCAGGCAGGGTAGACCTTGCTCACTAAGGGAAGCGAAACGAAGGCGGAATTTCCACACGGGCGAAATTCCCTCGTGAACCTCGATCCCTATGGGTTGCAACAATGTCATCCTGAATTCGGAATCTTGAATGCCGGATTCTTGCGTTTTGAATCTGGAATGCTGGAATCTGGATTCCTGAATCCAATCATGTCTCCCCAAACCCCCAGCCTCCCCAGGCCCTGGATGGATGGAACGATTGGACTGTTCGCCACCGAGTGCGCCGGCTATAACTCGGCGTTCGACCGGATCGCGCGGAAAGAGGAAGGAGTCGAACTGATGGCGAGAACTGATCTCCGCCCCTGGGCTGCGGTGGCCCTCTCCGCGGCGGCCCTGGTCTATGTCGGATGCACCTCATCGAGCCCGACCGAGTCGAAACCGTCCGTTCCGGCGCCGGGCAAGGCGGCTGGTCCCGCGGCCTCGGCGAAGAAGCCGGTTCCGGCCGGCGAGGGGAGCGGGTTCCTGGCGAGCCTGGGGAAGCCGGCGGCTGTCCTCGTGGTGACGGGTGAGATGAACGGCTACACCGAACCCTGCGGCTGCACCGAGGGGCAGATCGGCGGTCTGCTCCGCCGCTTCGACTTCTTCGAGTGGCTGGCGAAGAAGGGGTGGCCATCGGTTCGGGTGGATCTTGGCGGGCTCACGAAGTCGCCCGCGTCGGCCCGAGGCGGTTTTGAGCAGGCGAAGATCAAGTTCGACTACTCGATCAAGGCTCTCAAGCTCCTGAAATACGACGCGATCGCACTGGCCGCCGAGGACATGAAGGTCGGCGTCGGCGAGGCGCTGGCGCTTTATCTCAACAGTCTCGGTGAGCGGACCAAACTCGTCGCGGCGAACATCGAGCCGCCCTCGGGGTTCGAGGCGATCTTCCAGAAGAGCCGGATCGTCGAGGCGGGCCCGGTGAAGGTCGGGATCACCGCGATCGTCGATCCCGACGCCCTCGAAAAGCTCTCCGACCCCGACAAGGACCTGCTCGTCGCCGGACTGAAGCGCCCGGGCGATGTCCTTCCGCGCGTCCTGGCGGAGCTCGAGCCAAAATCCGACTACCAGGTTCTGATGGTTCAGGGTCCGCCCCGAATGGCCCGGACGCTCGCCGAGTCGTACCCCGGCTTTGACGTGGTCGTGTCGACCTCCGAGTATGTGGACGTCCTGACGCACGACCCCGAGATGATCAACGGCGGCCGGACACTCTTCCTCCAGGTCGGCCAGAAGGGGAAATACCTGGGTGCCGTCGGGCTCTATCCGGGCGAGTCCGAGCGGATCCGGCCGGCGATCGTGACGTTGAACACGCAGTTCGACGGTCCTGCCGCACCGATGCGGCAGCTCATCCGCGACGACTACCGCGAGGCGCTCCGGCAAATGGGCGTGGTCGCCGATTACGTTCGGCACGACTACGTCGGTGGAGTGCCGGGCGCGACGTTCGTCGGAGCCGAGACCTGCAAGTCGTGCCACCCGAACACGTTCATGAAGTGGTCGACGACGAAGCACGCCCGGGCGTTCGAGTCGCTGCTCCACGACAAGAAGCCGAACGTGATCTACGATGCCGAGTGCATCACCTGCCACACGACCGGCTTCGAGTACACGAGCGGCTACAAGTCTCCGGAGACGACCGCCTACCTCCAGGGAAATCAGTGCGAAAACTGCCACGGGCCGGGCTCAAAGCACATCGCCGAGCCGGACAGGGCCGAGTACCGTACCGCGATGGCCCTGACCCCGGATAAGGCCGACCGCGGCCAGCTTTGCCAGCACTGCCACGACGGCGACAACTCGCCCAAGTTCGAGTTCGGCGGTTACTACCCCCAGATCGCGCACAAGGGCCTCGACAAGTACGACGACCCGAAAGTCCATCGCGGCCGGAACCCCTCCGCGAAGTAGTCACCACGCGTTTCACGCGGAAACGCGCAGAGGCGCAAGGACAGGACGTTTCGTCTCCGCGTCCCTGCGAATCCCCGAGTCAACGGCCGCCCCAGTTTATCGGAAAGGATCTCCACGATGAGCGAGCGTTCCTCAGCTCCGTCGATCGACCGTCCGACGGGACTGATGGCAAAATACCGCCAGGATCATTCGCACCCGGTCAACCATTTCCTGCACGTCGGCGTGGGCTGGCCGATCATGGCGGCGGCCGTGGTGCTGGTCCCGTTCCGACCGCTCTGGTCACTCGGGCTCTTTTTCCTGTCGTACGCGATCATGTTCTCCGGCCATTTCCTCTTCGAGCGCAACCGGCCGACCATCCTCGACCACCCGACGACTCCGTTCGTCGTCGCCTGGGCGATGATCCGCAGGATCGCGGGCGGGATGCTCCGCCTCGTCGGACTCGGCCGGGCAGCGTAGCCCGGTCGATCCAGTCACTCCGCTGTCTCCCGATGGACATCCGTCTATTTTCCCGATTGACAGGGGTCGGAGACGGCGGATAGGATGCGTCTTTGAAGTGGCCTGCTGGGGGAGAAACATGGCGGATCCAATCACGTACGAGACATTTGCGAAGGTGGAATTGCGGGTGGCGAAGGTCCTGGAGGCACGCCCGCATCCGAACGCCGACAAGCTGATGCTTTTGCAGGTCGACGTGGGCGACGTGCAGAAGCAGATCGTGGCGGGAATCCGGCAGCATTACACGCCGGAGCAGCTTGTGGGCAAGTCGATCGTGGTGGTGAACAACCTGGAGCCGGCGATGTTGCGCGGCGAGGCGTCGAACGGGATGCTGCTGGCGGCGACCTCGGGCGAAAAGGTGATCCTCTTGACGGTGGACGACCCGGATTGTGTGCCGGGCGCCAAGATCAAGTAAACCAGGGCCGGCGGGGTTGAGCCGACGGCTCGCGTGGGGGGTGATCGCGTGCGCCGGGACCTCGGCGATTTCCAGACTCCGCCCGAGCTGGTCGCCGCGGTGCTGGAGACCCTCGGCCCGATCGGCGAGCAGTGGCCCCGCGTCCTCGAGCCGACCTGCGGCCGGGGCCACTTCCTGGCCGGTCTGCTGGCGCATGAGTCGCCGCCGAGGGAAATCCACGGGGTTGAGATCCAGCCCGAGCACTGCCAGGCCGCGGAGGCGATGCTCTCCGAGCGAGGCGAAACCGGGTCTCGGGTCGCGATCCACTGCGCCGATCTCTTCCAGCTCGACCTGGGCCGCGACCTCGACTGGCAGGGCGGCGGGCCGATGCTCGTCGTCGGCAACCCGCCCTGGGTCACGGCCGCCGCCCTCACCCGGCTGGAGGCCCCGACCGTCGCCCCGCGCTCGAATTTCAAGCGGCTCCGCGGCCTGGAGGCCCGAACCGGCTCGTCCAACTTCGACCTTGCCGAATCTATCTGGTTGAAGCTCGCCATCGAACTGGCCGACGAATCCCCGACGATCGCGATGCTCTGCAAGACCTCGGTGGCCCGCGCCCTGCTGCAATTCGCCCACGCCGAGAGCCTGCCGCTCTGCGATGCCTCGATCCGACGAATCAACGCCGCTCGATGGTTCGGCGCCTCGGTCGACGCCTGCCTCTTCCGCGCCAAGATCGCGTCCGGCGATCGAGCCGCCCCAATCCCGGTCTACCGGGGCCTGGGAACCGCCGACGACCCGGTGACCGTGATCGGCTTCGAGCGCGGCCGGCTGATCGCCGATTACTCGGCCTATCGTCAGTGGTCGTTCGTTGAGGGTATCGGCCCGAGAGACTGGCGACAGGGAATCAAGCACGACGCCGCAGCCATCATGGAGCTGGCCGTCGAGCCCGGCACCGGCCGCCTTCAAAACGGCCGGGGTGAGGTTGTCGACATTGAGACCGAATATGTCTACCCCATGGTCAAGGGGGCCGATCTGAAGCGGCCGGCAAGCGAATGGCCCGATCGCGCCCTGATCGTCACCCAGCGCCGGATTGGTGAGGAGACGAGCCGAATCGAGGCCGAGGCGCCCCGGCTCTGGGCCTACCTCGGGGCCAACGGCGATCGACTCGACGGGCGCCGGTCGTCGATCTACCGGGACCGGCCGCGGTTCGCGATCTTCGGCGTGGGGGCGTACAGCTTTGCCCCGTACAAACTGGCGATCTCAGGACTGCACAAGACGCCCCGCTTCCGCGTCGTCGGTCCGCGCGGCGGCCGACCGACGATGCTCGACGACACCGCGTACTTCCTCCCCTGCGACTCGGCCGCGGAGGCCGTCGCGCTGGCGAGCCTGGCCAACGACCCGGCCGCGCTGGGGTTCCTGGCGGCGTCCAGCTTCACCGATGCCAAGCGGCCGATCACCAAGGCACTGCTCCAGCGGCTCGACCTGACGGCGATCCTCGGCCGGGCCGACCGCGCCGGG
>DAIDJI010000065.1 GCA_027451455.1 Planctomycetales bacterium
CGCGGCGGCGGCACGCTCGAGGAGAGTCTGCACATCCTGGGTGGTAAGGACCTGGCTGGGGAGCGGTGGCGCAGCGGGATTATTCGGGTTGGTCGGATCGTATCCATGAACGCCAGGCGCGATCAGTGAGCCGCTGGCAACAGCCGTCGAAACGGCGGGGGCGGCCGGCAGAGCGGTCGGGGCGTGAGGGGTGGTCGAGAGCATGAGCCGCGACTCGAGTCCCTCGACGGCAGCCGAGACGTCGAAGGCGACGGCGCGACTTCGCGGCCGACCCGCACGGCTCTCCCCGGAATTCCACCATCCCATGGCGTTTCATCGCCCCCAACTCATGAGGGTTGTGGTCCCGCCGGCCTCCTTGCCGGTCGGCGAGGGCCCTCCACGGCCCCTCGTCTCCTCTCAGATCGGCCCCGCTCGCCCGTCGAATTCAGAGTTTTCCTTAAACTTGGCGCCATCGCGAGCAACCCCGCGACAAGCACGACCGGCATAATCCTCAAGATTTCCCAGATTCAGGCCGATCCTTACTGTCGATGGCAAGAAGGATCATGATCCGAGTGTCGGATACCTAACCGGTGACGAGGTCACGTCACGGTGGGACCGGTCCCGATCTCCGGCTCTTGCCGGCGTCCACGGCGGCGCTTCCTTTCTTTCTTCCGGTCATGTCTGACGATCGGCCCGAGGATCGGGCACGCGAGCGAACCCGTTCGAAGGCGAACGCCTGGCAACCGGCCCCGTTGATGGCGGCGAGGTCGGGCGGCGACTGAGTCCCCCGGAGGTCACTGATGCGGCGGAGCCGCCTAGCTTGGGCCCTGCTGATTCTCGCCCGGGTCGTTGCCACGTCCGTCCCGGCGCGGGGTCAGGAAGGTGCGATGCCGCCGGTTCCGCCGGCCTCGACGCCGCCGTCGGCAACCTCGCCCGCCGAGGAGCCGCTCCCGCCGCTGCCGGCCGACATGGCGGGCGCACCGTCGCCCGATCCGACCCCGGAGTCATCGCGAAATCTCGACGACGGTACGGCCGAGATCCTTACTCCGAGCGCGATCCGGCCGGCCGCCGTCCCGCCACGGCCCCGGCCTGGCGTTCTGAACCGCTCGCTCGGCACCGTGACGGCTGGCGAGCTTCCCGCGCCGCTCTTTGACACGCCGCCGTTCCTGCGTACGGAGCCGTTTCCCACGCCTGGTTACGCCGGCCGGTCGCACGTCCAGCCGATCGAGGACCAGTCTTCAAGCCACTTTGTCCCGGTTCCCGACCGATGGCGGATCGGGTATCCGGCCTGGGACCGATACGGGACCGGCCACCCGATCGGCGACGAGTCGCCGTACTCGATCGGGCGAATTCTCGACCCATACAATCAGAACGTCCTGAAGGGCGATTATCCGATCTACGGCCAGCACACGTTTCTCGACATCTCGGCCCTGAGCATCCTCGACTTCGAAGGACGCGAGATCCCGACCCAGACCTCGGGCTTCGAGAGCACCTCCCGGCCATTCGAAGGAAACTCCTTCGGCCGCCCCAATAGCTTCTTCACCCTCGACTTCTTCTCCGTTGTCTTCGATGTCTTCCACGGCGACGCCGCGTTTAAACCCGTCGACTGGCGAATCAAGCTCGCCCCGACGCTCGGCATCAGCAACTTTTCCTTCAGCGAACAGGCGCAGGTCAACCCGAATGTCCTCTCGGGCACGACCCGTACCCGCGAATTCTGGGCGCTCCAGGAGGCGTTCGTCGAGTACAAGATCGCCGACATCGGACCCGACTACGACTTCGTCTCGGTCCGGGCCGGCAACCAGCCGTTCAACGCCGACTTCCGCGGCTTTCTCTTCCTCGATATCAACCGCGCCGTCCGCTTCTTCGGCACCCGAAACAACAACCGCGATCAGTGGAATATCGCCTATTTCCGGCAGTGGGAAAAAGACACCAATACCGGGCTGAACACATTCAACGACCGCGGACAGAACCTCATTTTCGCCAATTACTACCGCCAGGATTTTCTCTTCCCGGGTTATACCGCGCTGGTGAGCGTGAACTACGACAATGACCTGGCGACAATCAAGTTCGACAAGAACCGGTTCCTCGTCCGGCCGGACGCGGTGGGGAATTTCCAGCCGCACGAGGTCGACGCGGTGTACTTCGGCTGGGGCGGCGACGGCCACTGGGGCCGGTACAACCTGACCCACCAGTTTTACGAGGTCGTCGGCCATGACTCGATGAACCCGCTGGCGAACCGGGCGCAGACGATCAACGCCCAGATGTTCGCCATCGAAGGATCTTACGACCGAGACTGGGCCCGGTTCCGCGTCTCGTTCTTCTACGCCTCGGGCGATGGGAACATCAACAACTCGCACGCGACCGGCTTCGACACGATTCTCGACGGCCCGAACTTCGCCGGCGGCCCGTTCAGCTTCTGGAACCGCCAGGTGATCCCGCTCCAGAACGTCAACCTCACGCAGCGGCTTAGCCTCGTGCCCGACCTTCGATCGAGCAAGATCCAGGGCCAGGCGAACTTCGTCAACCCGGGTCTGATCCTGCCGACGCTCGGCGCCGACTTCGAGCTGACGCCCAAATTCAAGCTGTTCACCAACGGCAACATGATCTGGTTCGACAAGACGAGCGTGTTGCAGCAGTTCCTCTACCAGGGAAACATCGACCGGTTCATCGGGGTCGACCTGAGCCTCGGCGGGATTTACCGACCGCTCGTGCACGAGAACCTCTCGTTCATCGGCGGCGTCTCGATGCTGATCCCCGGCCAGGGCTTCCTCGACATTTACAACAACTTCAACAGTCGGAGCGGCTCGCTGGTCGCCGGCTTCCTCACAGCGGTCGCGGCGTTCTGAGGGACCACCGATCCCTCCGCGGATATCGAAAACCGGCGACCGTCTCGATTGCAAGCCGCCTTGACGCCCTCCTGCGATCCGAATATTTTCCCGATGCCCCGGCCCCGATGCGCGCCGGTGCGATGGCATCCCGTCGACACGGAGGTTGATCGCCCATGCCCCGCCCCCGAACTGACAAGGCGCCGCGATTGCGGGCCAGCCACGCACTCTCGCTGGCACTGGCCCTGACCGCCGCCGTCCTGCTCGGGACGCCCGGACGCCGCGAGACCCACGAGGCAAGGGCGCAAACCCCACCCATCAACCGACGACCTGACCAGCCGCCCGCCGAGGTCCCCTACCCGTTCCCCGCCGGCATGGGCGAGATCGACCTCTCCCGGCAGACCATCGAGCAGGCCGACGCCAAGAGCACCGGTTGCATCGCCTGCCACAAGGGCCAGCACGAACCCCACGGCAAGCCCCAGACCGTCCGGCTCGGGTGCGTCGATTGCCACGGCGGCGACCCGACCGCGCTCGATATCCAGCACGCACACGTCTGGCCGAGGTTCCCCGAAGCCTGGGGCAGCACCGCCAATCCGGTCCGGTCGTACACGCTGCTCAATCACGAATCGCCCGAATTCATCCGCTTCGTCAACCCGGGCGACCTTCGGGTCGCGCACCTCGGCTGCGGGACGGCCAATTGCCATTCTGAGGTGGTTCTCCAGGTCCGCAAGAGCATGATGACCCACGGGGCGATGCTCTGGGGTGCGGCGTTGTACAACAACGGCGCGGTTCCCAACAAGGCGGCGCGATTTGGCGAGGCGTATAGCATGCACGGGACGCCCCTGCGATTGCAGACCGTCCCGCCGCCGACTCCCTTCGAAATGGAGCGCAAGGCGGTCATTCCGTTTCTCGATCCCCTGCCCCGCTACGAGGTCTCTCAGCCGGGCAATATCCTCCGGATCTTCGAGCGCGGCGGCCTGGAACCGGCCGAGGCGGGCATCCCCAACCCGCTTGAGGTCAACGGCAAGCCGCTCGCTCGCCTTAGCGCCCGGGGACTCGGCACCAAGAACCGGACCGATCCCGTCTTCATCGGGCTCCAGAAAACGCGACTCTTCGACCCGACCCTCAACTTCCTCGGCACGAACGATCATCCAGGCGATTACCGTTCAAGCGGATGTACGGCCTGCCATGTGATCTATGCAAACGATCGATCCATCGTGAACTCGGGCCCGTATGCCGCCTACGGACACATGGGGACCAGCTTCCAGGCGGATCCCAACATCCCGCGCGACCAGCCCGGCCACCCGATCGACCACAAATTCACCGCCGGCATCCCGACCAGTCAGTGCATGGTTTGCCATATCCACCCGGGGACGAATGTCCTGAATTCGTACACCGGCTTCATGTGGTGGGACGAGGAAACCGACGCCGAATTGATGTACCCACCGCACGAGAAGGACCTGACCGCCGAGGAATTCACCAAATCGATGATGTCGAACCCCGACGAGACCGCGGCGCGCGGCAACTGGTCGGACCCGAACTTCCTGGCGCACCTCGCCGAGATGAATCCCCAGGCGAGGCACACGCAGTTTGCCGATTACCACGGCCACGGCTGGGTCTTCCGCGCCGTCTTCAAGAAGGACCGGCACGGCCAGATGCTCGATCACCGGGGCGAGCCGGTGCGCGACGACTCCACCGCCGCGATGATGGCCGCGATGCAGATGCCCGTCGAGCTGAAGGAGCGCTATCGCGGTAAGAACGCCGCCGCTGCGCAGCAGGCCGCCTTCGACCGCGCCGAGGCGAAGCGCGACGGACTTCCCGTCCACCAGCTCGACATCCATCTCGAGAAGGGGATGCACTGCATCGACTGCCACTTCATCCAGGACGCACACGGCAATACCCGGCTCTATGGCGAGGTTCGCGCTGCGATCGAGATTCAGTGCGTCGATTGCCACGGGACACCCGGCACCCGCCCGACGCTTCTGACCTCGGGCCCCGCCTCCGACACCTCCGCGGCCGAGTCGGGCAAGGACGGTCGCGATCTCTCGGCCCTGCGAACACCGTTCGGCAAGCGACGATTCGAGCGCAGGGGCGATGTGCTGATCCAGCGGTCGATGGTCGAGCCGGATCTTGCCTGGGAGGTTGTGCAGGTTCCCGACACGATCAATCCGAATTCGAAGCACTACAACAAGCGCGCTCACCTCGCGAAGACGGTCCGCTTCGAGGGCGATCAGATGGTCTGGGGCGACCTGCCGGCCGGCGGCGACAATGTCTGCGCCCACGCCAATTCGAAGATGAGCTGCATCGGCTGTCATTCCGCGTGGAACCCGAGTTGCTTCGGCTGCCATCTCCCGCAGCGGGCCAACAAGAAGATGCCCCAACTCCACAACGAGGGAGACATCACCCGGAATTACACCTCGTACAATTTCCAGACCCTCCGCGACGACGTGTACATGCTCGCCCGGGACGGCAACGCGACCGGCAACCGGATCGGGCCCGCACGGTCCTCGTGCGCCATTCATGTCGGCTCATACAACGCGCAGAGGGAATCGATTTACGTGCAGCAACAGACCATCTCGGGCGAGGGAATGTCGGGGATCGCGTTCAGTACGAACGTCCCGCACACGGTCCGCGGCGGGCCGCCGGTCGTCCACGACCCGAAGAGCCCGTACAACGGCCGCGCTCTCAATCCGAACGCCTATCGCCCCGGCACCTCCGACACCAAGACCTGCACCGATTGCCACCTCTCGAAGGAAAACGACAACAACGCGATCATGGCGCAACTTTTGATGCACGGGACGAATTACACCAATTTTATTGGAAAATACTGCTGGGTGGCCTCGGGCGAGCACGGGCTCAACGCGGTGGTGGTCACCGAGCGCGACGAGCCGCAGGCGGTGATTGGAAGCTCTCTCCACCGGATCGCCTATCCCGACCGATACGCCGAGCACCTCAAGCAGGGCGGAAAGCTGAAACACGCGCACGAGCACGTCGGCCGGGATGTCATCGAGCGCCGGCTCCGTCCTGAGATCCGGTCAGTCCAGGCCCGAGGCGAGTACCTCTACGCCGCCTGCGGCGAGGGCGGCCTGCGGATTTTCGACATCGCCTTCATCGATCACAAGGGCTTCTCCGAGCGGATCGTCACCGCGCCGGTCTCGCCGCTCGGGCAACGGTTCTTCGTCCGAACGAAGGACGCCACCGCCGTCGCCGCTCCCACCACCATCGCCCCCGACCCGACCCGAAAGCACCGCCCCGAGAACTTCGAGGCCGCCGTACATTCCATGTATGCCTATGTCTACGTGACCGATCGCGAGGAGGGCCTGATCCTCGTCGGCGCAGGGACGCTACTCGACGGCAACCCGCTCAACAACTTCCTCGGCCGCGCCCTGACCTTCAATCCCGACGGCCTTCTGAAGGGCGCCCGCGCGATCACGATCGTCGGGACGTATGCCTATATCTCATGCCAGGCGGGGCTCGTCGTGATCTCGATCGAGGACCCGCTCAAGCCGGTGATCACCTCGGTGATCGGCGAGCCGGTTTTGCATCACCCCCGCGCGGTGCAGGTGCAGTTCCGGTATGCCTATGTCTGCGACAAGGAGGGAGTGAAGGTTCTCGACGTGACCGACCTGGCGCACCCGGTTCCGGTCCACGAGGCCGAGGTCCCGCTGCACGACGCCCGGAGCATCTACCTGGCGCGGACGTATGCCTATGTCGCCGGTGGCAAGGACGGCCTGGTGATCCTCGACATCGAGCATCCCGAGCATCCCCGGATCGACCAGGTCTTCAACGGCGGCGGCTGCATCAACGACCTGAACGACGTGAAGCTTGGCATCACGTACGTAAGCGAGTTTGCCTATCTGGCCGACGGTGAGAATGGCCTTCGGGTGGTGCAACTTACCTCGCCGGAGACACCGGGCAATTACGGCTTCAGCCCGAGGCCGACGCCGATGCTGATCGCGAACTTCCCGCTCCCCGAGCATGCGCACGCTCTCTCGATCTCAGAGGGCGTGGATCGCGACCGGGCGGTGGACGAGTCGGGCAATCAAATCGCGGTCTTCGGCCGGGTCGGCGCCCGCCCGCTCAACCTGGAGGAGCAGCAGAAGATGTACATCCATAACGGGCAGGTCTGGAAGGTCGGCGATGACCCGGACGATCCGATCTATGTCCGACAACGGCCGGCAGCCGCCATCCGGCCGCCCGCTGCTGTGAGCCAGCGACGGCCGGTCGGAACGGTCGCTCCCCCTCGGGTTCACCGATGATCGCGAGACGCCGTCCGGGGCGCAGGGGCTGACTTCAACGCTCCGGCGATCCGGCGGAAATGCTCGCGGAAGGCAGCCGGGTCGAATGCGGCGGCGTCCTCCAGCCGTCGCGAGAGAGTCGTCGGAACGATCAAAGCCTTCGTCTGCGAAGGAGGCAGGTCGAGGAGCAACTCAGCGCTGAGTGCCTTCAGTCCGGCCTCGATCTCGGCAGGCCGGCGACCCGACGGGACGACCTCGTGGTAGATCGCGCGGAACGCCCAGGCGATCTGCCGGGCCGAATCGTAGTCGGGCGGGGCCTCGATCGCCATCCGGGCCAGGCGGTCGAGCAGCCCGAGCGCGCGGGCCTCGTCGATCGGCGAGGCGGAGAAGTCGCGAATCGCCTCGTCGGCCCAGTCGGCGATGGCCCGAGCGGCGGCCGGCGTGGATTCGTCGCCAAACGGACGGCGGCCAAGTCCTTCTCGGAGTTTTGAGAGCCGGCCGTCCAGTTCGTTCTGCCGACCCTCCACACCCAGCCTCGCCAGCACGAGCGGCCAGTCGGGCGTGGTCGGACGACCGGGGATCGAGCCCACCCGGCGGACCTGCCGCCAGGGGATCGCGTCGTCGTCTCGCCGAAGTTCGTGGTGGCAGGCGGTGCAGTCAAATCGGGCGAAGTCCGCGCCGGTCCTGGGCGAGATCGCCGCCCCCGGGACGTCCGCCATCAGTCGCATCGACGCCCGAAGCCCAACCAGCCCGCCGATCACCACCTGCCGGGTCTGTTCCAGGTCGTTCGACGATCCGGCCAGGCCGAGCCGTTCGAGCCGCCTCGGCGACTTTTCCCGGAGCGTCTGCCAGTGGCGAGGCTCGGCCTCGCCGAAGCTGCTGACCTCAATACTCGGCAGCGGCGGATGGCCGGCCGCGTACATTTCATGAGTGACGACCTTCCCCTCCTCTCGACTGCCGACATGGCACGACGTGCAGGTCTCAGCGCGTCGGACGGGGTCCCACAGGTCGATCATCCCGAATTTGTCTTCCTTCTCGCGACGGCTCAGCCGGGCCCAGGAGGTCGAGCCGAACTGGTGGCGGGCCACCCATTCCTCGGCGGCGCCGTGGCAGGAAACACAGGTGACACCGTCGCGCTCCCGGTCATACAGCCGGACGTCGCCACCGGCCGGCGCGGTGGTCGCGTGGCAAGCAAGACAGGCGGCCTGCTCGCGGACATCGACCTTCAACGCCCGGCTCATCTCCTGGCCGCGGGGGCCGCTCAGGGCGCGGAAGGCCAGCTCGTGCTTGTCCTTCTCGTGGAACGTGACCGACTCCACCATCCGACAGATCAGCGCCTCGCTCTCAGCGCTGGTGATGGTCCGGTTATAGCCGCCGTCGTGGCAGGGGGCACAGTGTCGGGCCCCGATCACGAACGACGAGGGCCTGGCCGACCCGACCGGAGCCGGCTCGCCACCGCGAACGTCCCTGTTGGCGGCCATCGCAAAAACACCGATCGCCGCGGCGACGATGACCGGCGATCCGAATCGGGGAGGAATGCGATCGGTCCGAATCGCCATCGTCGGAGATCCTCGTCTCGATGCGTGTGGGCCGAAACCACTTCAAAAAGTGTACGACTTCCCCGGCCGCCCGATCTCGATCCGGTCCGATCCCAGCGCGAGGATCTGGTCGACGACCTCGCCGTAGAACCTCGGCTTGATGTGGACCGCAACGAACGGGACGTCGGCATCCAGCTTCCGGATCTCGGCCGCGAACATCGCGGGCGTCAGGTGCTTGGAGATGCGGGCGAGGCCCTCCATCCGGTCGGGGAAGGAAACCTCGAGGAAGACGGCCTTGAGGTCCTTCGCGGCGGCGGCATGGCGCCAGAAGTCCTCGGTCGGGCCGGTGTCGGAGGGGATCGCAACCGTTCCACCCGGTCCCTCGATCAGAAAGCCGAGAGTCGGAACAACGTGGTCGACCGGAATTGGCGTCAGCTTCAGCCCCTCGACCACGATCGGCTTGCCGGGCTCGATGATCGACTTCTTGACGAACGGCAAACCCTTCTCGGAGAGCGCGATGAAGTCGGGCCAGACGCGATCGTTGAAGATGTCTCCCTGAATGCTCGCCCAGGTCTCGGCGCCGGCGTGAACGGTCACGCAATGGTCGGCCGATTCGAAGACCGTCTCCAGGAAGATCGGAAGCGAGGCGATGTGATCGACGTGGCTATGCGTGATAAAAATATGCTTGATTCGCGACTGCGCGTCCAGATCGCCGAGGAAGCCGAGCCCGCCCGCATCAATGGCGACGGCCTCCTCGATCAAATACGACGAAAGGAAAAACCCGGGGTGAACCGAGGCCGCGTCTGGACCCATCGACGACGGGATCAATGTGACCTTCACTGCTGCCCCCTGTCGTGCCCCGTGGGGACGGCCCTGCCACTTCAAAGCCGGCGCATGGACCATCCGCTGCTCCGGGATCGTCTCCGATCTCGACTCTCCAGTTTACCACGCCAACTCTGGCTTGCATCGGGGACCACGATCCGAGTCTCCGAATTTTTCCCATTATTTCGGACTCCCAGGGTAAGATTCTCCGCACATGCGGGAGGATACGGCCGACGAGTGGAAGGCCTTTTCCCCAGGACAGGAGCTGCCGTCCGCGACCTCGCGACGATGAGGCCGACGTCGGTCCCTCTGTTGGGAAGTCTCCGACGAGTCATCGCGAAGGAAGGCGACCGGCTTGTGGAAGGATGGGGAATGGAATTCGCCTGACCTGACGAAACCGACTCGCCGATCGGCCCGAGGTGTTGGCGTCGCCCCGTTCGCGGATTCGCATGGGTAGGACCGATGGCGCCGCCCTTCGGTGGAGAGGCGTGAGATTCGGCCACGAACACGAACGAGATACCAGGACCGTCGGCCTCCGTTTCGGTCACGGTCTGCGGCCGTGCTGTTACTGCTGGCTTCCCTTGTTTCGAGATGAACGAGGGATGGACCGGGCAAGTGCCGGGTGTCCTGGATGGACCTGGCCGCTGGGAAACGGCCCTCACCCCAGGGAGACCTTCGACCTGGGGGCGTCACGCCAGGGAAAAACCGCGGACGCAAGACGGCCCGCGGGAGCGCAAAGACGAGTCAGCCAGAAACTTAAGCGGAGAGGGAGGGATTCGAACCCTCGGTACGTGTTACCGTACACGGCATTTCCAGTGCCGCACCTTCGGCCTCTCGGTCACCTCTCCGAATAATTCTAACCTGTTTCTAGCTTTCGGCTTGCGTCATTCGATCTTCTATTGATCCTTGTTACGGCCGGCTTGTTACTCTGATGGGTTACGGGTCGAGAGGCGGTATTAGGAGCCAGGGCCGCCGGAGGTGCGGCATCGCTGATGCGCCCTTTGCCGCACCCGAGATTAGATCGTACCGCGGACGAGATGAGTTGGCAACGCACCGCGCGATTCTTGTTCCGGGGCTCAAGAGATGCGCAGGAACCGGCAGGTTTCCTCGTAGGTGGACTCCAGTTCCAGGTCGATGCTGAGGTCGACATCCAGCCAGATCGGCAGAGTGGGCAACGGTTGTCCGACTTGCATCGGGTAAAACCAGCTCTCCAGTAGCGATCGCTGGCGAGGCCGCTTTCGGCCGCGCATCGTCGCCGCATAGAGGCAAGGCGGCTTGCCCTCGAGCGCCGGATCGTTGCCGCCGATGAATTCCAGGACGTCCGCGTAGAGGTTGAAGTCGCGAATGGTGACCACGTCGACCATCGACACGCAGACGTTGCGTTGCAACAGGGCCGCGACCTTGCCGACGAAGGCGCGGCGGCTCTCGGGACGATCCTTGTTAGCGGGGCTGATGAGTTCGATCGCCGCAACCAACCGCCGGCCGTGACGCTCGTCGTAGATCCGGACCTCGTATTCGTCCTGGTCAGGGAATTCGGTTTCCATCGTCAGCGTCGGTTGCGGAGGCGAGTGGGGCGCCACCGCGACGCCGCCACTCACACCGCGCACCGGAGCCGCGATGGGTTCGTCCTGCTCATAGGCCGAAACATCGATTTCAAATGCGGTCCCCAGATGCACGCCGGGTGCTGCGACGTACCCATCTGGTAACTGGGGAAAGAGCTTCTGGACGATGACCATCGGCCAACCGCCGTGCAATTCGTCCCAGGAATGGCGTTTTTCGACGGGCGGTCGAAAGTGATCGCGAAGCGGCATGGCATCGAGTGCTCCGAGTGGCCGCGGCATCACTCTGTGCATTATGTCCAGTGCGGCATCTTCGGCCTCTCGGTCACCTCACCGTTATCGCAACTGCAAATGTCACCGAGACTTTCGGCCTGGCCTCCCGTAAACCCGGGCGTGGACCCGAGAATGTAAACCATCCTGGAAACCTTGGGTCATCTGCACCTACGATGATACCCCGGATCGCCTCCCACTTCTAGGTTGACTGCTCCGGACCTGTCTTCAGATTCAGACGGTTACCGGTCTGGTGCGACGGACGCCCAACAATATGATAAATGTGCGCAATCGAGCCAGAGGTCGGAAGCTGGTCTCCTGAACTAAGGGACCAGACCTACCCGGCTGCCCGAGGCCTCGGTGGTCGCCCCCGATCCAACGGATCTGACGCTTCCGGCAGAACGACTACATCATGGCGGAACCGGTAAGCCGGAGCTGAGAGCACCGCCCAGGGAGGCACGCCGGATCGCTCGATGCTCTTCGGGTCACATGGCCATAGGCCGTGGCTTCAAGGAGTAGTGATCTCCGCCGTAGCGCGACGGAGCGCAGACGGGGTTTGCCCAAGGCGTTCCGGAATCGTTCGATCCACCGGCTAAGCCTTGTCTCGACCGAGGCGGAGGGTGTGACCCTCGCCGTCGACGGAGACTTTCACCGGTTCCGACCAGCCTGCCCGCTCCAACGGCATCAGGGCGAGGGCACGATGCTGTTTCTCCGCGATACCGCCGGGCTTCGGCTCGCGCTGGCGTGGGATCGGGAACGAGAGGGTGCCGAACGTACACTCCAAGTGGCCCTTGCCCGCCCGATAGTCACTCTGGAACGCAAAGATTGAAGGAAGGGCGATGATCGGCGAGTTCAGGAGAACCACATTCTCACCTTCAGATGCCGGGCTACCTCCTGGACGTACGAGCGGTAGAGCTCAACAGATTCAGCGGAAGGAGGCCGCCGTCGGGATTCATGCCTTACGTAAACCATTCGGGATTCAGCAGAAAAATTGGGCCAGAGGGATGAACGACGATGCAATCGGTGTGCTGCTCTCGCCACCACGCGAAGGCTGCGGCCACTTCCGGCGCGCCAGCGGGATTGACCGCCGTCATTCCCACGCCGAGCGTAAGGTGCCTCTGAGCCCGATGCCCGTCAAGCAAGTGTGAGCCATCATTAAAGGATGTGTAAACGGCGATCGTCATCGTTCCTAGACCCGCATCCTTGGGGAAGACATTTGGCAAGGGAGGATGATTAGGGACGGCCGTATACGCACAGAACTTGGACGGCGCGAAGAGCCCCGACCCTTCATCGTAGACAAAATATGTGACTGTCCGCGAACCCCAGAGTCGCATTGACTCGCACTCTCTTATGTCATTATTCCATTGACTCAAGTTGAGCATGACGGCAAGCAGGTCGCCGACAAGGTGAATATCGTAGTTCTTCATGATGATCATTGGCTGCGTGACCGCAAGCGCGCGATCGATTTCTCGATCAACATCGAGATTGTGATCAGGTAATGCCACGACTCCGAGCTGATTCAGCCGCTGCAGATCTGCGGGCGCAAGATAGGGAAACAGCACGGTTTGATACGCCTTCATGCCCACCTGTCTCATGAGAGCTACCGCATTAAAGGCGAGATTTCGGCGGCCCCTGGTAACATGAGGGCTCACCATCGCAAGGAAGCGGTCAGCCGGTCCCTGGGGCTGGAACAGGTGAGAAGTGGCAAACTTCGCGTGATTGGCTACAGGATCCGCTCGGCTGACTTCGAACTCGATCCAAAGTCGAAGACTGTCGTCGAGCTTCTCGAGCACCACATCTGCGCGGGCTGAGTAGCCGAGTAACCGTTCCAGAGCTTGAGGAAGCAGTCGGCCTTCTGGACGGACTCGCCAGCCCGCCGGACATCTCCGTGCAAACTCTTGTTGCAAGTACGTCGTCAACGCTCCCATTGGTACACCGCAACAAGTAGTCTCTGGCCCGGACGAAGTTTAGTTGGCAAGTCGTTATCTTCGGCATTAATCCGCCTAAAAGCAAGATCGGGAGGGAACATCGTCCGGTCAGGTGTTCGCCCTGCTCAATCGAGAAGATGAGCGGTTCGTCACCATGCAGGCTTATGAGAACCCGGCTTTTGTCGAGGACATGGTGCGTAACGCCGCCCTCATCTTACGCGAGGACGCGAGGGTCGCCTGGTTCCGGGTTCATGCGGAAAACCAGGAGAATTACCGCCTCCGGGTGGACCAGCTCCTCCTAGCGGGCGGGAAGGGCGAGGGTCGCGCCCTTCCCGTTCGGGTTTGAGACGATCCCCAGCCTCGGGCATCAGGGGAGATGCGTCGCCGGAGAGGGTTCCGACTCCCTTCCAACTCCGTTGACGGCGATCACCCGGTAGTCGGGCGTCGGGCCCGTCGTCTCGGTTGTGTCGATGTACCGCATCGCCGG
>DAIDJI010000066.1 GCA_027451455.1 Planctomycetales bacterium
GGAACTGGGAGAAGGTCCGCCAGGTTTTGCTCCCCAAGGATTACGTCCGCTATCGGCTGACGGGGACCTATGCCACCGAGGTGAGCGATGCCTCTGGAACGCTCCTGCTCGACGTCGCGAATCGTCGATGGAGCGGCGAGCTTCTCTCGAAGCTCCAGATCGACCCCGCACTGCTTCCCGCCTGCTACGAGAGCCCCGAGGTGAGCGGGCGCGTCAGCGAGATCGCCGCGAGGGCGACCGGCCTGAAGCCGGGAACGCCGGTGGTCGGTGGCGGCGGCGACCAGCCCGCCGGCGCGGTCGGCAATGGGATCGTCCGCCAGGGGGTCGTCTCGGCGACGATGGGGACATCGGGCGTCGTCTTCGCGCACGCCGAGACGCTCGGCTTCGACCCACTCGGACGGCTTCAGCGAGGCTGCCACGCAGTCCCGGGCGCCTGGCATGTGATGGGCGTCGTCCTGGCCGCGGGCGGAAGCTTCCAGTGGTTCCGCAACGAGCTGGGCAAGGCCGAATCGGCCATGGCGAAGGAGCGAGGGATCGACCCGTACTTCCTCCTCACCGACGAGGCCGCAACCGTCGGCCCGGGCGCCGAGGGCCTGTTCTTCCTGCCTTATCTAACCGGCGAGCGCACCCCCCACTTCGACCCCGAGGCCCGAGGCGGATGGATCGGCCTGACCGTCCGACACGGCCGGGCGCACATGATCCGGAGCGTCCTCGAAGGCGCCACCTTCGCCATGCGGGATAGCCTCGAACTCATCCGCGAGATGGGCGTCCAGATCGAGGAGGTGCGCGCCTCCGGCGGCGGCGCCCGGAATCCGCTCTGGCGGCAGATCCAGGCCGATATCTATGGCGCAGGGGTCCAGACGCTCAACTCGACCGAGGGCCCGGCCTTCGGCGTGGCGCTGCTGGCGCAGGTCGGCACGGGCGGCTTCGCGACGGTCCCCGAGGCGTGCGATGCCACCATCCGCGTCGTCGACTCGACGGCCGTCGACCCGAAGGTCCGGGCTTATTACGACCGGGCCTACTCGATCTATCGGAAGCTGTATGTCGACCTTCGCGACTCGTTCCAGGCGATCGCCGGGCTGGTGCATCAGACCTGATGCGACGGTCTCTCGCGTTGACGCGGGCGGGACGATCCGGGAAATTAGGGCGGGCCGGGCGGAGCCGAGTCGAATCGAGCCGAGCCGCGCGGAGCGGAGCCGCCCGCCTGGCCCCCGCGTCGGGGCCGAATCCGACCGAACGTTGGTCTCGATCAAAACATCGCACAAAACGGTCCAAGTTCCTGGGAGCTTATCCATGCCCTCTGCCTCATCATCCCATCGGCCGATCCGACGCGTGGCGATCCTCTTCGCGGGCGGCCCGGCGCCGGCCGCCAACGCGGTGATCTCGACGGCCGCCGCGTCGTTCCTCCGCAACGGGATCGAGGTCGTCGGCATCCTCAACGGCTACGCGCACCTCGTCGAGTTCGCCGAGGACCACCCGATGCAGGAAGGCCGCGATTACATCCGGCTCGACCAGGCCAGGCTGAAGCGCACCCGAAACACCCGAGGCATCCTGATCGGGACCTCGCGCACCAATCCCGGCAAGGACGTCTCCAACCCCGCCCATCTCAAGGACCCGCAACGCACCGCGCTGCTGGCGAGGGTCCACAAGGCGCTCGACTCAATGGGCGTCGACGCCCTGGTCTCGATCGGCGGCGACGACACGCTGAAAACCGCGAACAAGTTCAAGATGTACCAGGACCAGATGCCCGAGGGCTCGCGGCGGATCGCGGTGGTCCACGTCCCCAAGACGATCGACAACGACTATCGCGGGATCGACTTCACCTTCGGCTACTTCACGGCGGTCGAGTTCCTCGCCAGCGAGATCCGCAACCTGATCGCCGATGCCGAGGCCGGCCGGATGTACTTCATCGTCGAGACCATGGGCCGAAGCGCCGGCTGGCTCGCCTATGGAGCCTACGTCGCGGGCGAGGCCAGCAAGGTCTTCGCCGTTGAGGACCTCGATGACGGCTACCTCACCGAGGAGACGATCACCGACCCGAACACCGGCAAGTCGAGCACCCGGAGGGTGATGGACGCCGACAAGCTCGTCGGCGAGATCGTCCGGATCATGCTGGCTCGCGAGAAGGAAGGCAAGGAGTTCGGCGCGATCGTGGTGGCCGAGGGCCTGGCCGAGTATCTGCCGTCGAAGTACCTGCAAGGGGCGAAGTTCGACGAGCACGGCCACATCTCGCTCCCGCAGACCGAGCTGGGCAAGAACCTGGCAAAGTGGGTCGAGGCCGAGTATCAGAAGCAAACCGGCGGAAAGCGCCGCGTGACCGGCGTGCAGCTTGGCTACGAGATCCGGTGCGCCCTGCCCCACGCCTTCGACGTCATCCTCGGCAGCCAGCTTGGCGTCGGCGCGTATCGGGCACTGGTCGAGGAGAGGCGCAACGGTGTCCTCGTCTCGGTCGCCGGGCAGTTGAGCCTGCACTACGTCCCGTTCGAGGAGCTGGTCGACCCCAACACGCTGGTCACGGTCGTCCGTCGGATCGACGCCGGCTCCGACTTCCAGAAGCTCGCCCGCTTCCTGGAGAACTACCCGCACGATTGACCGACGAGGGACCGATCGCCGGCCGGTTTCACCCGATCGTCCGGGCCATCCAGACGAGTCCAAATCCGCCGGCGATCGATCCGATAACCATCACCACGAGCCCGGCGATGGCCCACCACCCCGACGGCGGCGACGGTCGGGGATAATCGGGCATCAGCCCCGAGGCGATCATGCGGTCGTAGAGGTCGGGATAGTGCCCGCGCTTCTGGCCCAGCACGACCGGGACCGCGTTCGCCCGGTAGAGCTTCTCCAGCGCCCGGGCGTAGGTCCCCGGCCTGACCTCGACTGCGGAGGCCATGGCATCGGCCCGGACCTCCATCCGGCGGTAGAGCCGCTGGAAAAGGACAATCGCGATCAGGCCGGGGATCAGGAGGAGCAGGAACACGGCGAACACGGCCCCGAACGCGTCGGGCCAGCCCGCCAGCGACACCAGGATCAGCGGTGGGGCGATGAAGAAAAGGCCGAGCAGGGCGTATAGCAGCCGGGCGATGGCGACCCATCGCGGCTCGCCCAGATGCGCCAACTCGTGGGCGCAGATCACCGCCAGTTCGTCATCGTCGAGCACCGCCAGCGCCGGGTCCATCACGATGAGCTGGCCGGTCATCGGCAAGGCAAACGCGTTGGCCTGCGCCAGCGCCGCCACCTCGACCGACCGGGGCCGGATGTCCATCCGCCTCGCGATCTCGTCGACAATCGCGAGGAGCCGATCGGGAGCCGGTCGCTGGAGGCCCGTCCAACGGAGCAGCGCGAACACCCCGCCGAGCCGATAGGCGGCGATCGCCAGCACGCCGACAACGACTACAGCCAGGTGGACTTCCGTGCGGCCAATCAGGAACTTGCCGAGCAATGCGTACGGGATCCAGGTCCAGAGAGCCAGCAAGACGACGCGAAAAGTCCAGGTCCCGCGCCGGGTCCGGGGCGTCAGTGCGGCCGCGGGATTGACCCGGCGCTCCCAGCCAAACAGCGACTGCATCACGCCGAGGTAGGCCGCCACGATGAGCAGCAGGTCCTTCGCCGTTGCCGGGACGATCCGAGAGAACGCCCAGGTCCGGCCGAGGGCCGCGAAGCTCATCGGATCGACGAGGAAGAACAGCAGGGGAAACGGTACGACGACCCAGGCGCAGAACGCGAGCTGTCGGCCGGCCCAGGCCCGACGCGCCCGTTCGGTCCAGTGCGAACCCTCCGATCGCCGCCATCCGGCGAACGCGACCGCAAGGCCAAGCCCGGTCACAATCCGGGCGGCCAGATAGGCGGTAGCGGCGACGACAAGCAAGCCGGCCCAGGCTTGCAGGTCAGACCAGGCATCCCCTTCGGGCCCTACCAGCGGCATGTCGGTCCCTCCGGTGGGTCGTCGTCTCCAGGCCGATCGGATGATAACCGCGGCCGACTCGCGGGAGAAGCAAGCGCCCGGCCCGCCTTGCTCGTCGTCCGACCCCCGGCGTAGAATCGTTTTCCATGAGGACCATCACCCGACCCGCTGCGATCGGACGAAGGGCCGTCGGGCTGGCCGTCGCGCTCTTCGTCGCGGCCGGCGCCACGCGGGGACAGTCGATCGCCGAGGAACTGGTCCGTCCCGACGGCCGCAAGGTTGCCGGACGGATCGAGGGAAACCCCCGGATCGGTTTTCGCTTCACGCCGGCCGACGGCTCCGCACCGATCCCGATCGAGCCTGGGATGACCATCCGGCGCGAGGCCCCGACCTCGGCCACCCCGCCGACGACCGCCGGTTTGCCCCCGTTCCACCTGCTCGCCGGCGAGGCGGCCCGGCTTTCGGGAACGCTCCGTTCCGTTGGCGACGACCGCGTGACCTGGTCGATCGAGGGCCGTTCGGGCGAGATCATCCTCCCGAGGGCCTGTGTCCAGGCGATCGTCCAGCGCCCCGGTGAGGCCCGCGTTCTGTCCGACAGCTTTGAATCGATCGACTCGTCCCGATGGTCGTCGACCGGTCATCCCGAGATCGTCGACGGCCCGCACGTCGACGGCAGCCGAGCCCTTCAGCTCGCTGGCCCGGCCTCGTCGATCACCCACGAGCTGGCCGAGCCGCTGGCCGCCGGCCGGCTGGAAATTGCCTTTCACGACGACGGATCGATCGTGCCTGGTCGCGAGTGCGTCGTCGAGCCGACGTTCCGAGGCCCGACCAGTCGGGCGGCCATCCGGATTCGCCTGGGATGGTCCGAGGAGAGCCTCGCGGTGATCTCGCCGAGCGGGCCGACCTTGCAGGTCCAGCGGCTGGCACGGTCCTCGGGCTGGCATCGGCTTGCGATCCGGTTCGGTCCCGGCGAGACCGAGATCTCTGTCGACGGCCGAGAGCTCGCCCACGGCCGGGAGCCGATCGGCCCCCTGGGCTCGATCCGGCTGGCCGTCCGCTCTGAGGGAACCGGCGAGAAGCCCGGCCCCTCCGCAACGTTCGACGACCTTCGCCTCGTCCGATTCGCCGAACCACCGGCCAGCGTCGAGGTCGATCCCGGCCAGGATGAGGCCCGGCTCGTCGTCGGCGACCAGATCTTCGGCCAGCTCCGCTCCGCCAACGGCGACCGCGTCGAGATGCAGGTCGAGGGCCGACCGGTCCCGCTCCGGTGGGGCGAGGTCTCCGGGCTCTACCTCCGCCGCCTTCCTGCGCAGGGGGCGACGGTCGAGGGACCGCTCGCCCGCGTCGAGTGGCTCTCGACCCCCGCCGAGCGCGCCTCCAATCTCGACTTCGTGGAAGGAGCGTTGATCGACGCCTCGGGCGATTCTCTGACCATCGCCACGCCATTTACCGGCAACCTCACCATCCCCCGTGAGGCCCTCCGCCGGCTCTCCCTCGCCGGATGGGGGCGCAGGATCGTCGTGGACGTCGCGGCCCACCACCTGGGCGACGAGCCCTCGACCACCCGGCCGATGCTCGATCCACCCCAGCCCGAAGGGCTCTCGCTGGAGCGGTCGTTCGAGCTGGCCGACGTCCCCGACCCGCCTGCCGAGCTGGTTCTCGACGTCGTGCAGGTCCAGCCCGAGTCAGGCTCCGACGCCTTTTCGGCCCAGGTCCGCAAGGGCGAGCTGCGCACCTACGCACTGGTCAACGGCCGGCGGATCGACTACCTCAACCGTCACGTCCGCGAGGTCGGCGACACGCCCGAGCGCATCCGCCTCCCGATCCCGCGCGGGCTCCTGCGCCCTGGCCGCAACGTGATCCGACTGGAGCTGACCGGCGACCACGACCCCCGTCCCAATTTTGACGACCTCGGCGTCCTTCAGATCGCCATCGAGTTCCCGAAGCCCGCACCGGCCCCCTAGACCCCGTCCCTGACGAGAGCCCGGAGCCGCCGTGAAGACGATGACCCGCAGCATGGTCCGCCACGCCCACGCGATCGCCCGCGAGGTCGGAGCACGCGTCGTCCTGCTCCACGCCGACGTGGTCGAGGAAGACTGCGACCTCTCGGGGATGATCGAGGACGTGAACTTCCGGGTGATCCTGGTCTCGCGTCGCGAGGGGTTCGCCGCGCCGGCGGGGTGGGGCGAGCTCTGCTCGGTGGTCCGCATCCCGGATGTCCCGATGACGCGGACCGGCCAGATCAAGGTGGCGATCCTGGTTTCGGCGGCCGAGGGGATGATCCACCCCGGCGACCGAGTGCTCTGCCTGACCGGGCTGGATCTCTCCGGGACGATCGACACGATCATGGTCCTGGACATGGGCAAGGAGATCGAGCTGTTCTCGTCGGCGACCGCCGAGCCCCTGCCGGAGGACGTCACCGCGACGGTCTTCGAACGCGTGCTGACCGTCGCCGGCGAGCTGGGCGTCGAGGGGCGCGAGGGGCGCCCGGTGGGGACGGTCTTCGTCGTCGGCGACAGCGAGCGGGTTCTGGCGCAGAGCCACCAGCTTGTGATCAACCCGTTCCACGGCTACCCCGAGTCGGAGCGGAACATCCTCGACTCCCGGCTAGAGGAGACGATCAAGGAGTTCTCAGCGATCGACGGGGCGTTCATCGTCCGAGGGGACGGGGTGGTCCTGGCCGCGGGACGCTACCTGGCCCCGCGCGGGAAGCTCGACCCTCCCCTGCCCCACGGCCTGGGCACCCGACACGAGGCCGCCGCCGGGATCACGGCGATGTCGCAGGCCCTGGCCCTCTGCATCTCGCAATCGACCGGGACCGTCTCGATCTTCAAGGGAGGCCGGCTCGTCACCGACATCCCCAAGCCCTGGGGCCGGACCTCCGACGCGCTCTGATGATGGTGTGGCCAATCCGACGGCGACAGTCCGTATCAGCTCGTCACAAGAGGGGACGCGAGAGCGGCCGGGCGTGGCAAACGCCTCCGCCAATCGCCCGGGCGAGGAGGCCGGCAATCGCGGCCGGTATCAGGAGGATCGCGGAGAAATGGGCCATCATCGCCAGCTCAACGGTATAGATAAAAGATCCGGTCATCCCCAGGGATGAGGCCGCCATGTACCGGATGTAGCCCGACCAGGCCCATTTGAAATGGCCAAGGAGCACATCGGGGACGAGCACTGCCGCCAGCACGTAGACCAGCAGCAGGAAGCCCCCGGCGAGCTCGAACGCCAGCAGCGATGGCGAGGCTTCCCCTCGCCGCCGTCGACGCCTGAAGACGAACAGACCGATGCCGAGGACCGTCAGCACCACCATCCCAGCCGTGGAGAGCAAGGCATCGGTCGGGCCGCCCTCCTGACCGAGGATGGATCGGACCGCCCGGATGTCGGCGCCGATGAGGAGGATGGCGGCCATGATCTCGGCGATCGAAACACGCATTGCCAGGCGAGCCCCCAACCGTGGGCTCAGCGCCCCTTGTTGAGCTGGTCGTAATACGACCGGATGTGTCGCTCGACGTTCCGGGGGATCTTCTGGTTCGAGAGGGCGTCGGCGTAGGAGCCGGAGGCCGCGTCGAGCTCGGCCTGGATGTCAATCTTGACGTCTCCCTTGACCGTCTTGCCGGGGGTGGTGAAGCCCTGCAAGACCGCCTTCCCCTTCACGAGCTGGTTCTGCACCTTCGTCTTGTAGGTCGCGGTGTCGTCGGGGGCCTCGGCGCGGTCGCCACGACCACGGCCCCGGTTGCTCGCGTTGTTGCTGTTCCCCATCCCCATCCGATTGCCCATCCCTAGGCTATTCAGGTCGTCGCCGAGCTGATTCATGCCGTCGCCGGTCATCCCGTCCTTGGCGTCCTGGATCTCGGCCATGGCGCCGTCGAGGGCCTGCATCTCCTCCAGTTGCTTCGCCATCTGGGCGAGCTGCTCCTGAGACATCCCCATCTGGGCGGCGGCCTGCTTCATATCGCCCTTTTTAATCGCCTCCTGTGCCTTGCCGAGCTTGCTGGCGAGCTTCTGAAGCTGCTGCAACCCCTTCGACTGCTCGTTCAGCTTCTCCATCTCGCGCTCGTATTGCTGCTGGCTAAGGCCGCCGTTCTTGCGGGCCTCTTCAAGCTGCTTCTTCCGCTGCTCCAGGTTCGCCATCTCGTTCAGCTTCTTCGACATCTCACCAAGCTGCTGCTTGAGCGCCTTCTTGTCGGCCTCCGACATCTTGCCCGAGGCCATCTTCTCCTGGAGCTTCCTCAGCTCCTCGGCAGCCTTCTGGAAGTCGCCACGGGCGAGCTCCTTGGCGAGCTGGTCGGCGGGGCCCTGAGAGCCCATCTCGCGGAGCTGCTTGAGTTGCCGGTTGATCTGATCGGGCGAGCCGAGTTGCTTTTGACGGTCCTTCAGAGCGTCGGTGAGTGAATTCAGCTCGACCATCAGCTTGTCCTTGGCCGCGGGCGGGGCCTTGGCCAGTTCGTCCGACTTCTTCTGGATCGCGGCCAGGAGCTTCTCGGCCTCGGGGAACTTCCCCTTGTCGAGGGCCTCGCGCTGGCTCGCGATCTTCTTCGTCAGCGCCTGGGTGTGCTTGACCATCACCTGGGGATCAACCGGGCGGGCGGCATCCTTCGATAGAGCCTGCGCCGGGGTCCAGTCCGGGGCGAAGAGCAGCACCACGGCGGCCGTCGCCGGGATGAGGACGGCCCAGGCTCGTCGCGGCATCTTCAAGCCGAACTCGGCAGCGACGTCCAGGTCAGTTATCTTCTTGATCGCATCGGCGACGAGTGCCCGGCCGGCGGGCGATTCGCGGAGATCATCGGGGAGGGTCAGCGCCGAGCTGAGACGTTCATTCAGATGGAAGGCCCGATCGATCGCGACGGCGGCATCCATCCGGCTCGGTCCGGTGAAGACCGCGACCAGCCCGGACGCTACCAGGCCGATCCCACAGGCGACGGCGAACGGGATCCAGTCGGGACCAGGGATCGCCCGGTGGAGCAGTTTCTCGCCGGCGATCGCCGCCGCGACCAGCCCCAGCCCGATCGCCCACGACCAGACCAGCGCCGAGAGGAACCGCTGCCCCCGCATCCGACGGAAGACCCGGGCCACCGGCCTTTCCAGCTCGCGCATCGGAAACCCCCTTCGATCGGACGGCGGTCATGCCCTGGACGCCGCCTCGGACGGACGTCATACGGCAGTTTATCCCCGGGCGGTCGGGATCGCAAGGGACGCCGTCGAAGGTTTTCCGCGAAATTGTGGATTGGTCGGGGTTCGGGGTGCAGTAACCTGGAGGATCGAGCAAAACCTCGGAGCGGTTTCGGGGGCCGATCCCGACGAGGGGGTGGTCGGATGGCGAACGTCGGACGAGGGGTCGTCTTGCGGCAACTTGGCCGGCTCTTCGGCGAGGGGACACTCGCCGGGCTGGGGGATGGTCCGCTGCTGGAGCGTTACCTGACGCATCGGGACGAGGACGCGTTCGCCGCGCTGGTGGACCGGCTCGGGCCGATGGTGCTGGGGCTCTGCCGGCGGATGCTCCGCGACCCGGTGGACGTCGAGGACGCTTTCCAGGCGACGTTTCTGGTCCTGGTGCGCCGGGCGACGGCGATCCGGGACCGCGATCGGGTCTCGAGCTGGCTGTACGGCGTCGCGTATCGGGTGGCGAGTCGGGCGCGGTCGCGGACAATCCGGCGGAGGACCCGAGAGTCGGGCGCCGATCGGCTGGACGTCGCGGCCGATCCGGTCGCGACCGATCGCGACGAGCTGGCCGCGACGCTCGATCGCGAGCTGAGCGGGCTCCCCGAGCGATACCGGGCGCCGCTGGTCCTCTGCTACCTGCGCGGGCAGACGCACGAGCAGGCGGCGGCCGAGTTGCGGTGTCCGGTGGGGACGGTCCGCAGCCGGATGGCGCGCGGTCGCGAGATCCTGCGGAAGCGGCTCGAAAGCCGGGGATTCGCATCGAGCGCGATCGGAGCCCTGCTGACGCCCGACCCCTTCCGATCCCTCCTCGTCGCCGTCCCAACGCCGATGGCCGCCGCGACCGTCCGGGCGGCTCTGGCGTTCGGGGCCTCGTCGATCGTCCAGGCTGGCGCGGCCGCCGCGGGTGCGGCGGTCCTCGCCCGGGGAGTGCTCACGACCATGAAACTCGCTCAACTTCAGTGGCTCGGCGCGGCCGCGATCGTGACCGGATTGTCGGCTGGGGGAGTCGTCGCGGTGGGATCAGCCACGGCGACCGGGAACGGCCCGCAGGCGGCGCAGGCCCCTGATGAGCCGAAAGGCAAGCCCGCCGACGCCGCATCGAAGGCCGACCCTGCGCTCGGAGAGTTCCGGCCGAATTTCTACACCCTGGATTCCCGGCTCAAGGCCATGGAAGACAAGATCGACAAGCTCTCGGGCCAGATGGGCAGCACGGCGGGGGGGCCGTCGGAGGAGATCGCGGACCGCTTGAAGGTCCTGGAAGGCAAGATCGACCAGCTCGCGGGCCAGCCCGGCAAGTCGGAGTCCCCGAACGCCTCGCCCGAGTCGCTGGAGGCCGAGCTAAACAATCGGCTCAACCAGTATCGGAGGCTCGCGGACCTGGTGAAGCAACACGCTGTCGAGCCGAGGCTGGCGGACGAGGCGAAGGATCAACTCCTGACGGTCGCGGGCCGGGTCTCGGCCGCGTCCGATCAGGCCGCAGACGAACTGGAGCGGAGCCTGATTGAGCATCGCCGGAAGAAGGCGATGCTCGACAAGGCCAGGGCCGAGGAGCAGGTCGCCACCTCGGCCTGGGCCCGCGATCAAGAACTGAACCAGCGTAAGCCGGGAATTATCGCCCCGCAGGAGGTTGCGAAACACGTCGGAGAATACAAGGTCGCTGCCGCGAGCACCCAGATCGCGAAGGCCGATGTCGACGACGTCGAACTGCGGATCAGGCAATGGTCGCGCCGGTGCGATCACCTGGCGGAAGCGGCCAAACTGGCGGAGCGGGCGCGGAAGGAGGCCGTTAAGTAGGTCAGGCGTTCCAGCCTGACCCGCCCCAGCAAGAGGCGGGTCGGCTGGATTGTCACCGGCCCGAGGGCACTCCACCTCATCCGAGGTCGAGCCGCCCTCCACCATCGCGACGCTCCACCTCATTCGGGGTCAGGCTCGAAAGCCTGACCTACTTGGCGGCCTCGGAATAGACCGCAGCAGCAGCCCGGATCCCCTCGCCCGGCGGGACCGAGACGCCCAGGTCGCGGAGGCAGGTCTCCAGCGCCGCGAGCAGGAGCGTGACACTGCTCTGACGCGATCCATACCCCATCAGCCCGATCCGCCACGCCTGCCCCTTGAACGGCCCGAGGCCGCCGCCGACCTCGATCCCCCAGTCCTTCAGAAGGCGACGGCGGACCGTCAAATCATCCACGCCGTCGGGAATCTTCACGCAGGTCAACTGCGGGAGCCGATGCTTCGGGTCGGTCAGCAGGGACAGGCCCATCGCCGCGAGGCCCTCATGCAGCGCCCGGCCGTTGAGGGCATGGCGGGCGAAGCGGGCCTCAAGGCCCTCCTCGGCGACGATCGCCAGCGCCTCGCGCAACGCGTAGTTCATGCTGATCGGCGCCGTGTGGTGGTAGAAGCGATCGCTCCCCCAGTAGCGCTGGATCATCGAAAGGTCCAGGTACCAGCTCTGCACCTTCGCCTTGCGACGCTCGAGCACCTCGACGGCCCTCGGCCCGAGCGAGACCGGCGCCAGGCCGGGCGGGCAGCTCAGGCATTTCTGAGTCCCCGAGTAAACGGCGTCGATCTCCCAGGCGTCGATCTCGACCGGGATGCCGGCCAGCGCCGTCACGGTGTCGATCGCAATCAGGGCGCCGGCCTCGTGGGCGATTCGGGCGATCTCCTCAACCGGCTGCCAGGCTCCCGTGGAGGTCTCGGCGTGGACAATTCCGACGAGCTTCGGATTCACCTTCTTGACCGCGGCGCGGACTTCCTCCGGATCGAAGACCTCGCCGTAGGGGCGTTCGATCGCCGTCACCTGGGCGCCTGCGCGCTCGGCGACGTCGACCATCCGGCCGCCGAAGACGCCGTTGACGCAGACCAGCATCCTGTCGCCGGGCTCGATCAGGTTAACAATCACCGTCTCCATCCCGGCCGAGCCGGTTCCCGAGACGGCCAGGGTCATCCGGTTGGTCGTCTGGAAGGCGTAGCGCAGGAGGTCCTGCGTCTCGTCCATCAAGGCGACGAACTCGGGGTCGAGGTGCCCGACCAGGGGCATCCCCATTGCGGCGAGGACCCTCGGATGCACGTCGCTGGGCCCCGGACCCAGCAGCAGACGCCTCGACGGATTCAACGGCCCCGGGACGGGAGGCTTCGGGATGGCGGACACGGGACGACTCCTCGCTCGCTTCTGGCTTCGGGTGGGCGGAGCCCACGGGTGAGAGGCCATCGATGGTGGGCGTTGCCCATCCTACGAGGCCAGGGATTTCACGATGGCACTGATTTCCTTGAACTCGGGCCGATCCGAGCGCTCGGTCCACTCGAAGAGGGCCGATTCGGCCGACGAGATCACCGCGCCCGTTTGCTCCAGGCGGCGGAGGGCAAACTCCCAGTCGAGCCTGTGTCGCGAGGCGACAGCGTCGGCCGGGACCTGCACGCGGAAGCCCAGGTCGAGCAATTCGAGGGCAGTCTGGGCAATGCAGACATGCGCCTCGATCCCAACCACGGTCACATGTCGGATGTTCCGGCCGTAAAGTTGTTCCAAAAATTGCGGGACGGCGCAACAGTGGAAGCATGTTTTGGCGGGTCGGTCGGGGACGAGTTCGGCGATCGGGGCAGTGGTCGGGCCGAGGCCCTTCGGATATTGCTCCGTCCCCCAGACCGGCATCCCGAGGGCGCGGGCGCCCCGGATCATCGCCGAGACCCGTGCGATCAGGGGTTTGCGTTCGGGGATCAGGTCCAGGAGCCTGTCCTGGAGGTCAACCACCAGTAGCCCGCCATGCGCTGCCGTCAATCGTTGGGTGGGTCGCATCGTGTCGATCGTCCTCGTCGGCCGTCCGTTTCCGGGCCCTCTGGGGATGCTACGGGGGCGTTCACGCCGGTGTCAAGTCGCCCGCGAGCCGGGCCGCGGCTGGGCGGGGCGCGCAACGTTCGCGGCGGCCCGTCTTGCCGGGGGATGGTATAAAAGCTAGAGTTAAAGATTGAACCATGATTGGTTCGGCAGGACGCCGAGGCGAAGGCCGGGACGGGCAGAGGGACCTCCGAACGAGAGGGTGGCCAACGTGGCGGGAAAGCCCCGACTCCTGGTCATAGACCGCGAAAACGCGCTCGGGAAGACGCCCATCGATCGATTTGCCGACTCGTATGAGTTGGTGGTCGTCCGGACGATCTCCAAGGCGCTGGCGCTTCTGCGCGACCAGAAGTTCGCTGCGGTCTATGTCGACGCCTCGCAGCTTTCGGCGGTCCGATGGGTCGGAATGATGATTCAGGCTGAGGAGATCCTCGACGCCATCTCCGACGGCGTCGCCGTCGTGGACCCGGACCTCCGGATCATCTGGGCAAATCCCGAGTTCCACTCGCTGACCGGCCCGGAGACGCACCCGGTTGGCACGCCATTTTACAAGGCGCTCGGGATGCCGGAGATCCTCGGGCCCGATCCCTGCCCGTTCACCACGGCCGTCGCCTCTCGGGCCGCGGCCAGCACCGCGATGAAGATCGCCGGGAACCGATATCTTCGCGTCACCGTGACGCCCGTCT
>DAIDJI010000067.1 GCA_027451455.1 Planctomycetales bacterium
GGCAGGCTGGCGCACCGGAGCGCACCGCCGGCTGAGAGCGGTAACGAGGCTGTCTGAACGTGGGCGGGCAGGTAGACACCGCGGCCGTCCTCGCCGAGGGCCATCAGGTTCGGGACGGCCTCGAAGCCCAGTTCCTCAACGGCCCGCCGTTGCAATTCCGACCATCCCGTGTCGGCCATCTCACCAAAGTGCAGCGCCGTGGGGCCGTCCCAATCTCCCTCGGCGCCGAAGGCGTTGTCGAGCACGCCCACGACCTCCTCGGCAAATCGCTCCGCGAACGTTCCCCTGGCACCGCCGACGGTGAATGAAACGGCCATGATGGGTCCCTCGCAACACAGGCTCTTGGCACGCGAGAAAATGGGCGAATCCGGGCGACGGGAGAGAGCCGGGGAGACATCCCTATCCACCACGGCGTGGCCGGCGTATCCTGGTTCCGTTTGGCGACGGCAGCAGTCCGACACGTCCTCAACGCCGGAGGCTGGCCGTTCGCGACCTCGGTCGGTCCGATCGATCGAGACGAGCCGATCAGGTCCTCTCTGAAGTCGTTAGTCTGGCCCCGCGCGGCCCTTACTGTCAAGCGCCCAGTGGCCCCGAGAAATCCACGATGAGCCGACCTCGAATCTTCCGGGAATCCTCGGCGTTTTGCCTGGTCCTTCTCCTGATCTTGACCGCTTCGAGGGCAACCGCCGGCCCCCCCAGCATCCTGGGATTCTCACCGGGCTCGGCCGAGAAGGAACAGGCCGCCGAGACCCGGGCCTTGGCCGTCCCTACTCCCGAGAACGCCCGGAAGTGGCTCCGGGTCCTCACCGCCGAGCCGCACGTCGCCGGCACCCCCGCCGATCGCAAGACCGCTGAGTTCGTCCGCGACAAGCTTCGAGAGTGGGGATGGAAAGCCGACCTTGCCGAGATGAAGGTCCTGCTGAATTACCCCCAGGGGAAGCCGGCGCTCCAGATCCGGCGCCCTCATCTCATCGACCTGCCCCTCGACGAGGGCCCGCTTGCGATCGACAAGGATTCCGCCAGCAGCAGCGCCTTCGGCGCCTTCAATGGATACGGGACGACCGGCAAAGCCAGTGGCCAGGTCGTGTACGCTAACTACGGCCGCCCCGACGACTTCACCGCCCTCGAAAAGTTGGGGATCGAGGTGAAGGGGAAGGTCGTCCTGGTCCGGTACGGCGAACTTTTCCGGGGTTTGAAGGTCTACAACGCCCAGAAGCGGGGCGCCGCTGGCATCCTGATCTTCTCCGACCCGGCGGACGACGGCTACGCGAAGGGCGATACCTACCCCGACGGCCGGTTCCGTCCCGAGTCGGCCATCCAGCGCGGGAGCGTCCAGTTCCTTTCACACGGCCCCGGCGACCCTTCCACGCCGTTCGGGCCCTCGGTCGAGGGAGCGAAGCGGCTGCCGTTCGATGCACTCTACGGCTTCCCCATCTTCCCGGGAAGGAAGGTCGGAGAGGACCAATCGGTCGAAAACTGGGAGAAGACCACCGGCCTGAAGCGCGACGAGTATTTTGCGACGATTCCCTCGCTGCCGATCAGCTACGCGACGGCCCGCGAGATCCTCAAGCTGGTCGCCGGCCCGAACGTCCCGAACGGGTGGCAGGGCGGGCTGCCGATGCCGTACCACGTCGGGCCGGGGCCGGCCGAGGTCTCGATGTCCGTCCAGATGGACTACCAGCTCCGCCCGATCTGGAACGTGATCGCGACCCTTCCCGGCGCCGACGAGCCGGATCGATGGGTCATGATTGGCAATCATCGCGACGCCTGGGTCTACGGAGCCGTTGACCCGGGGAGCGGGACCGCCGCGACGATGGAGACCTGCCGGGCGCTCGGCGAGGCCGTGAAAAAAGGCTGGAAGCCGCGCCGGACGATCGTCTACGCAAGCTGGGACGCCGAGGAATACGGGCTCGTCGGCTCGACCGAATGGGGCGAGGCCCACGCCGACGAGCTGAAAACCAAGGCCGTGATGATGCTCAACGTCGACTCGGCCGTCAGCGGGCCGGAAGTCGGGTTCAGCGGGATTCCCTCGCTCCGCGAACTGGCGCTCGAGGCCGCGTCGACGATTGTCGACGTCCGGACCGGCAAGACGCTTCGCGATTCGTGGATGACCTCGCATCGCGAGACCTGGGCGGGTCAATCGTCGCTGATCCTCGATGATCCGGCCTGGGGCGATTCCCGCGTGGAGGGCGCCAAGGAGCCGGTCGTAACTCGGGCCCGGGGCCCCCACCTGAGCCCGCTCGGCTCAGGCTCGGATTACACCGTTTTCGTCGATCACCTGGGTATCCCTGCGCTCGACATCGGCCTGCGCGGCGGGTACGGCGTCTATCATTCGATCTACGACAACTTCCGATGGATGGAGAAGTTCGGCGACCCCGAATTCCTCAACCACGCGACCGCCGCAAAGCTGTATACCGCGATCATGATGCGAGCAGCAGCGGCCGAGGTCGTCCCACTGCGGTTCCAGCCCTACGCCGAGGCGCTCCGCGATCATGTCGACGAGCTTCGCCTGATCGCGGCGCGTAAGAAGCGAAAATCGGGCGGCCCGATCGCCCGGCCGGGGACCGAGTTTGAGGGCGCGTCCGAGTTGATCGCCTCGGTGAAGCGGTTTCAGGAGAAGGCTCAACTCCTCGACAGGATCGCCCAGGAAGCGGCCCGCCACGAGGGTTCCGACCACGCGCGGCTGGCCGCCCTCAACGACGCGATCACCGCGGTCGAGCGGTCGTTCCTGCTGGGTGATGGACTGCCCGGACGTCCCTGGTTTCAGCACGCGATCTACGCGCCCGGACTCACCACCGGATACGCCTCCTGGCCGCTCCCCGCCGTCCGCCAGGCCATCGAGGAAGGGAAGGCCGATGCGCTCGCTCCCGCCGTCGCCGCCGTCTCGACGCGCCTTCGAAAAGCGGCCGATGCCCTCGACGCCGCTGCCCGGGCTGCTCGCTCCGTGGCCGATCCTCATTGAAGATTCAGGATGGAGAATTTCAACATTTTTCCATAGAATCGTTCCTGTTTCTTTTTGCTTGCCCAGCACACCTGGAATTCTCCCCGCCCGCAGGAATCCCCATTGATGAGCCTCTCCGATCTCGACCAGGACGCGTCCCGATTGCCGAGAGTGCTGGGGGCGCCGGTGGCGTTTGCGGCGGTGGTGGGATCGGTGATCGGCTCGGGGATCTTCCTGGTGCCGGCGAAGGTGGCGCACGACGTCCCGTTTCTGGGCGGGATCATCGCGGTCTGGGTGATCGGTGGGCTCTTCACGGCGGCCGGCGCGCTGACCCTCGCCGAACTGGGGGCGATGCTTCCCCAGGCCGGCGGATTGTACGTTTTCCTCCGAGCGGCGTACGGGGCTCTGCCGGCGTTCCTGTTCGGATGGGTCGAGTTCCTGGTGGTCCGGAGCGGGTCGATGGCGACCCTCGCGGCGGCGTTCGCGCGGTACTTCTCGCACGTCGTCGAACCGCCGGGATCGATTTCGGGCGAGATCTGGCAGGCGAGCGCGGCCGTGGTCGCGATCGCGATCGTGACGATCGTCAACGTGCTGGGGAGTCGGCAGGGAGGCGGATTGCAGGTCGTTGGGACGGCGCTGAAGGTCGGCGGACTGGTGGTGCTGATCGCGCTGCCGTTCGTGGTCGGAGGCGGGTCGACCGCGAACCTCGCACCGATCGGCCCCGGATCGATCTCGGCCTCGGCGCTCTTCGCCGGAGTGATGGCCGCGATGGTCAGCGTCCTCTGGGCGTATGACGGCTGGACGAACGTCACGCCGCTCGCCGAGGAGATCCGCGACCCGGGGCGGAACATCCCGCTGGCGATGATCTCGGGGATGATCGTGCTGGTGGCCGTCTACCTGACGATGACACTCGCCTATCATTATGTGATCCCGATGGAGCAGATTCGCACGGCACCCCGCGACGCCGAGCATTTCGAGCAGGCCGTCGCGGCGATCTACTGCGACCGACTGGTCGGGTGGTGGGGCGTGCTGGGCGTCTCGATCCTGGTGATGTGCTCAACGTTCATCGCTCTCAATGGCAACGCGATGTCCGGTCCGCGGGCTTACTTTGCGATGGCCCGCGACGGACTCTTTCCGTCGGCGCTCTGCCGGGTCCATCCGCGGTTTCGGACTCCCGCCAACGCGATCGTCTCGCAGGCGGTCCTGGCGATCGCGCTGATCGTCGCCGGGACGGCCCTGATCGTGGTCTCGCCGGCCGGATGGGAAGACACCCTGCCGAAACCGATCGTGGTCGCCTGGCAGACCCTGAACCAGACGCCGCTCTACGACGTTCTCTATACCTACGTGATCTTCGGCGCTCACATCTTCTACATGCTCGCGATCGCGAGCGTCTTCGTCCTGCGGATTCGACGTCCCGACCTGCCCCGGCCGTACCGGACACTCGGATACCCGGTCACGCCGATGCTCTTCGTCGCGGCCGAGTTGCTGCTGCTCGGCAGCATGCTCGCCGACCCGACCAGCCAGGTCCCGTCGCTGGTCGGTCTGGGGATCGTGGTGGCGGGGGTGCCGGCTTATGCGTTCTTTCGCCGGTCGGCAAGGGTGACCTGAGCGGAGCCGGCGACCATCGTCTCCGAGGACGCGAGACGATCCGTGCCATGTTGGTACTCAGAGAGACCGGTCCTCAAGCAGGCGGATCTCTTCCTGCAGCATCTTCAAAACTCGATGCTTGGCCACAAACACGTGGGCCACGCGAATCCCCATCCGGCGAGCCGCCTCGACACCGGTGAGCCCTTCGATTGCTGTAAGGCGAAACGCCTCCCAGGTAGAGGGCTTGACCCGTCCCTGCACCCGTCGCAAGGCAGTGTCGAGTAACTCATGCTCCTGTCCCTCGTCAGTATGAGGCACCGCCTGCTGCTGGGTCGCCGGGATAGACCGGGTCCTCTGGGTCATCGCGGTCCCTTTCAGACCGAGTTCCCTGCGTCTGGCAGCCATGAGGTCACACCATGCGTGCAGGGTCACGGCCCGAAGCCACCTTCGGAAACTTCTGGCCGGGTCGTACTGGAACTCGCGGAGTGAGGCGAACAATCGGATGAGCACGTCTTGCAAGACATCATCGACGTCGGAGGATTGCAAGCGCCAGCGACGACACCAGCTTCGGATCTTCGGCTCGTATCGATCCACGAAAGCTTGCCAGGCTTGCGGATTCTGCGGTTCGAGCCGGATGGATTCCAGCAGTGACAGCGAGGTGTCTTCATCCTTATTACGAAGAACGGTCATCGGAAGATCCCTCGCCCGGTACCCGCCTGACGCTCTGGATCGCAGCCCAGGCCTTGAACGCCGATAAAACTCGGCCCTTCATGGTCATCCCCTGGATGACCCGATGCCCCCTCCGCGACCTGAGCAATCCAATCCGTTATCGATTATGTGGCCTCTTGGTGCGAACACGCTGATGGAGTGTCGTTCGGAGAATCCATGCCCCGACAGCCAGAGTCGTCACCGCAGGGCAGGTCGAATCCGGGGCCAACCGAAATGCTTGCCGATCGAGCTTGCTGAGCTCGGCTGGCTCCCGATCCGTAGTCGTCCGGCCCGAGTCCGCTTCGGTCGAACTGGAGGGTCTCGATTGCTCCCTCTGGCCGGTCAAGACGCCGTCGCTGTCCGCGGGATCGCGATCGAGATCTTCCAGGGCCAGGTCCAGGCTCATCAGATAGCGTTCCCATGGGTTCAGCATCAAGGGCGGAGCCGCAAGGGAACCATTTTTGGTCGGTACCTGTTCGGCCGCTTCCCCATCGCCCGGTGGGGAGATCTCCATGGGGAGTGAGGTCATCACCATCGGCAGGGAGGTCTCTTCCAGGACCACGAGTTGCCAGGGTACGCATGATGGCGGAGACTGCTCGCCCTGATCCGGTATCGTATCATACGGGCCCGGCAGGCCCTCCGTGATGAACCCCGCGAGATTGTCGCCCTCATTTTTCGGGGCGACTGGCTGCGAATCCTCGCTGGAACTTCGGCTCACCCGGTATGGCTCGGTGGCCTTCGCCTGTCCCCCAACCACATAGAGTTCCACTCCCGCCGAATCGCTCAGGACGGCGACCGCCTCCTCCTCGCCGCGACCGAGGGCCAGAAGCTCCTCGATGTCCGGACCGGGATGGGCAATGGGCATTGTCCTCGGTCGCTGAAACTCGGTCGCCTTCGTGATTGAGAAGCCTGGGCTGCCCCGCGAGGCACGGGAGACCATCTGGGGAAGACTCGACCTTAGCCCAGAGAGGATGGCGGCTGGAGGGGATTGCAGATCAATGGCGATGGCTGGCTCGAAACTGCCGGATTTCCCTGCGACCCCCTGGTGATAGAGGAGGCTGCCGGCGGCGTCGACTGAGATTAGATCCGGGGTACCGTCGCCGTTGAGATCAACGACGAGGACGGAAGATGAGGTGGCACTATCCGATCGATCTGGAGAGGCGCCGATCGGGGTTCCCGGGGCGGGGATATCATTGGCCTGAACCACGGCCGGCCCACTGCCGGGAGAGAGTACTGGTTCCGTGAGGGGCTCAAACATTCCTAAGGATAGGGCTGCTCTGAGCGCCCTCGCCTCTACTTGCTCCACTCGGGGTCGAAACCCGTGTATCTTCCCGCACGAGGTCGCCGGGCTCCTGTGTCGCTTGAAGCCTTTCATCGGATACTCCTCGGTGGAGGATCGGCGATGGGACGGACATGACGGTCACGGAGGACCGTTGAGACACTGATTTTCTCTCCGGCGGATGGTGTTCTCTTCAGATCCATCGAAGCGATCCGGCGACTGAGTGGACGTAGCGCTGGATCGGAGAGCAGGACATCCTTGAGGAAGCTCGGGCGTTTTTCGATCGGGACTCTGCGGACGGCCTCGCGCAGCAGGTCGAAAGCTCGGTCGTGGTATCGGATCACATCGATCGGTAAGCCTCCGACGATGGTCCGCCCTTGAGTTGAAACGGCGGTTGCGGCGAGGCAATAGGACCGGGCGGACTTGTAGAGGACTTCCGGCGTGGGCTCGCGGAGGGAGACAGCCGCCTCAGCATCGGCCAGGGCCCGGCGGTGCTCGCCAAGGCGCACCAGGGTGAGCGCTCGGCCGTTGTAGGCATCGGCGACGGAAGGGTCCAGGCGGATCGCCTCGTCGAAGTCGTTCCATGCCAACCTCGGGGCATCGGCGAGGAGGTATCCCCAGGCCCGTCGCCTCAGGAGTTTCGGACGATCGCCGCCCAGTTCGATGGCCCGGGTGAAATCCCCGATGGCGGCGGCGAAGTCCCTGAGGTCGACGCGTGCCAGACCGCGCTGCTCGTAGATCATGGGGTTCGTCGTATGCCGCTTGATCAGGGGATCACAGGAACGGATGACTTCCTCGGGGCGTTTCATCCGGCGGAGCAGGTCAAGTCGGAGCCGATGCGCGTCTTCGTAGTCGCCCGCCCGCTCGATCGCGGCCTCGCAGGCCGCGAGGGCCTCGGTGTCGTTTCCCTCGGCCGCGAGCAGTCGGCCGCGATTCGTCTGGTCGCGGGCCACGATACGACAGCTCAGGCCCTCCAGGCGGATCGCTCGGTCCAGGTCGGCGAGGGCCTGCGATCGAAGGGCCGGGCCGGCTTTCTTCATCGCGAGGATCACCTCGGCACGGCCTCGATAGAGGGCCGACCAGTCGGGCCGCCGTTCAATCGCCGCTGCATACAGCGCGAGGGCCTCGTCGAAGCGGCCCTCGGCCGCAAGAACTCCCGCCAGCGCTGAGGAAGCCAGCGTCTTGGCGTCTCCCAACTCGATCGCCTGACGGAGATCAGCCTCCGCGGCCCGACGATCGCCGGCCTGCGCGCGCAGCAGGCCCCGATTCACCAGGGCCACGTAGTGGAGCCCTTTATTCTGATTCCGTTCGAGCAAGGCGAGCGCCCGATGGTAATCGGCCTCAGCTGCCTGGATTCGAATCCGCGCGTCTTCGGGACTCGCTCTCGGGGATGTGAGGCCCGAGGCGAGTCCCCGAAGGATGTAGAGCCAGGCGAACTCCCGTTCGCGAATCAGGCAAGCGTTAAAGCCTGCCCTCGCTTCTTCGGGTCGCCCGAGCTCCAGCGAGCAGATCGCCCACAGGCACTGAGCCCAGAAGTGGTCCGGCTGTTCCCGCATGGCCTGCTCGAAGTTCCGGATCGCGGCGATCCGATCCCGACGCTCGAAGTGCTCCAGTCCGAGGAGATAGTAGTCGGAGGCCGTGGACGGCACGATCGTTTCCGCGACTCGGCGTTCTCGCTCGGCCCGCGGACGATCGCCTACCCGCTCCAGGCAGGAAGCGAGCCGGAGCAGGAAGGCCCGCGTGGGAGCCGGATGGAGTCGCGATGCTTCATCGAGTCGCCGGAGTCCCTGCCGGGGGTTCGGTTCGGTTCCGGAGAGCACCATCAGCAGCAGATAGCATCCCTCGACGATCTCGGCCTGCTCCCGCGTGCTCAGGCTCGTCGGTAATGGCCCCAGGGTCCACGAGTCGTCGGAAGCCGAGGAAGCGTAGAGGCCGAGGGCGGCCGTTGCCGCGCGTCGGGCCTCGGTCTCATCGCCGGGGAGATCGAGGCCCGTGAACCGAGTCTCGTGGAACATGGCCTCGTTGAGCAACTGGCGGAATGCCTGGAATCGCCGGACCCCCTCAGCGAGACGCTCTCGCTCGACCTGCTCCGACCGGAGGGTCGCCAATTGGGAGCCCAGTCTCTGCTGCTTCCTCGCGAGGGAGTCGGAGAGCCCCTCGATCCGCGGATCGTCCGCGAACGCTTCCAGCCGGTGCAGGAGACCGGCAATCCGGATCCGGGCCTCCTCGAGCTCGACGGAAGACCGGGCAGAGTCAACCTCCCATGCCAGCCGGCTTGCTTCGTTCACCGAGGCCTCGATCAACTGGCCCCTCCTCAACGATTGGCAATGGATGGCGAACAGGCCGGCGATTGCCCCGACCAGGAGCAGCACCGTCAACGCTCCGGTCAGTACGGTTGCTGGCCGGCGTTTCGCCAGGCGGACCAGTCGCACCCAGGGCGGAGTCTGACGGGCCGCGATCGGTTCGCCGGCGAGGAATCGTCCCAGGTCATCCGCCAGCTCACGCGCGGATCGGTAGCGCCGGCTCGGCGACTTCTGAAGGCACTTCAGGCAGATGGTTTCCAGATCGCGCGCAAGCCGAGGCGACAACCGGGACGGAGGCACCACATCTTCCTCGACGACCTGGCGCACCGTCTCCATCGGGTTATCACCCTTGAACGGTGGGCGACCTGTCAGCATCACATAGAGCATCGCCCCAAGGGCATAGACATCGGCTTCCGGACCGACGTGTCGCGAATCGCCCCGCGCCTGCTCGGGCGCCATGTAACTGGGCGAGCCCATGATCTGACCGCTCTGGGTGGGGCCGTCGTCCGAGCCGATTCGCTTGGCGAGGCCGAAGTCGGCAACCTTAGGTATACCCTCGCTGTTGTACAGTATGTTGGAGGGCTTCAGGTCTCGGTGGATGATTCCGGCATCGTGGGCGACCTGGATCGCACCGGCCAGGCTTGCCACCAACTCGGCGGCGGCCCGGTCCGGATACGGGCCTTCTGCTAGCCGAGCCTCCAGGCTCGGGCCCTCCAGCAGTTCCATCGCGAGAAATGGTACCTTTTCGGTCTCTCCAATTTCGTAAATCTGGATGATATGGGGATGGTCTAGCTGTGCGACCGCTTCGGCCTCCACCTGGAATCGGACAAGATGATCCGGACAGGCTCGGCCCCCACCGTGGACCATTTTCAGGGCCACCCATCGATTCAGCCTATGCTGCCGGGCCTTGTAGACCACGGCCATGCCCCCTTCACCTAGCCGCTGACATACCTCGTATCCGGGGAAAGTCGGCCACTGTACAGGCTCCTTTCCCAGTCGATCGATGGACGTGGAACGACCCGGCTCTTGCCGGGGACGCGAACGGTCGGTGTCTTGCGTGGGATCTCGGTCGGTCGGAGCCACCCTTCCGCCGTCCTTGTCTGGTTCCCGTGGCACGCCGTCGCCGGGCCACTCGATCGTTGTGAAAGCTCGCCCGTTTCCGACTTTCACGAGCGCCCTGCTCCCGGGCTCGAAAGACCGGTTACCACATGATTCTTTCGAGCACCAGGAGTGCGTAACAGATCGCATTCCGCCACGCGTACTGTCTTGCCTGTCCGCACTTGACGCTTCTCTGCCCGAAGGTCCCGGGACTTGCCAGGGCCGGGCGAATGTCAGACGCTCGAGGCGTTCCTGGCAATGGTCGCAGTGCTCGACATGCAACACGATGCGAGCGTCATCCTCTGCATCCATCTCTCCGGCAAGGAATCGGAGAAGATCCGCGTCTTCAAGGCAGATTCTCATGGTTGCTGCGCTCCTGCCGATTCGGCTGGATCGCCGTTCCAATGTGCTTCTCACTTAGATACGGAATATGTCCCGGAGAAACTTACACGAATCAGACGGGACGGTCCGTTTCTTCACTCGCCATGAATCCTGGGCGATCAACGGGCGAGTCTCGATCTCATACTTTTTACCGAGGACATGCGGAGGCAAATCGATTTGATCTCAGTTCGAGAGGCTGCGAACGGAGATGGGCATACTGCCTCCTGTCGTGGCAGGTCGATCGGCCTCCTGGACGCGGATGGCAAAGTGTAGCGACAGCACGACGCGCTGCGAAGTGGTTCCGTTTGGACCTCCGAATCGGGCATCGAGGTCGAAACGACGCAATCGACTGGTAATCCTTCGGCGGCACGACCTCTTTATTGTAAGGCCGCCGAATCTTTTGTACCACGAGGAGGCATTAATCAGTTTGAGGGGTGAGCCGGCTTGCGTGTGGGATTCCACTACTCGGGGGCCGACTTTCAGCGGCTCAGACGCTGGTATCGGAGGTTTCGCTGCTAACGCGTCCGAAGCCGGGGGCGCACATGGCGGCCCATCGATCGACGTTGACGATGCCCCGATTGGCGATTTGACGGGTGAGATGTTCTCGGAGCGTGGCGGCGGCATCGCTGGGGTCGATGCCGGCGAGCCGAAAGCGGAGAATCTCGGCCAGAAGCGGCATGTCGGCTTGGTCGTAGAGTTCGATGGCGCGGGTCAATTCGGCGACGGCGCGGGGGACTTTTTTCCGGCAAGCGGCGACCGCGGCGCGGATGTGATGGGCGTGGGCCCGGGCCCAGTCAACGCCCTCTCGCTCCAGGATTTTTGCGTCGCGGAGAGCCTGGGTCAGTAGTCGGCCGGGGTGGGACGATCGGTCGGCCAGGGCGACGGCGGTCCTCGCGCGTAATTCGAACATCTGAACGCGGATCAACTGCACGCGGAACAGGAGGGAGCGGGTGTACTCGGGCCAGAACGAGACCAGTCGGGCCCAGGCCCGCGCCTCGTCGCCCTGGTAGAGGTCGATATGCATCAGGGCGTCGAGTGCGGGCGTCTGCTGAAGACTCAGCGTTCGGCCCCGTGTCTCATGCAGCGTGGTCTCGAGCTCGGCCACGTTCGTCGGACGCTCGTCGGCGGCGAGGGCGAGAATGGTCCGGTAGAAGGCGTTGAGGTAGCGCCTGGCGTAGAGATCCCCGCGGTCCTGAGCCTCTCGGGAGAGCGAGGTCCATCGTTGTCGGAGTTCGGAGATCTCGCCCAGCTTGTACAGGCCCCAGAGGGCGAAGTTGTGGCCGGTGGCGCGTTCCCAGGCGACGCCGGAGCATCGGTTGCGAAAGAGTTCCTCGGCACGGGCGAGGGCCTGGACAGCGACCTGCCAACGACCGAAGAGGATCGAGCTCAGGCCGCGGACCAGGTCGACCATTCCGAGGGCCTGGGGCGAGTCAAGCGGATCGGCGATAGCGGCGGCGCGAGCGAGCAACGCCTCGACCCGGTCGACGGCCGATGGGCCGGCAACGGCCTCGTGCGCGGCTTCCATCGCGACCGCCCTCGCGATGCGAACCGGTTCTCCGGCGCGAAGGGCCATGAGGAGGCCACGGGCCTGGAAGTCGGCCCCGCGGATCGGCTCGACCATGCTCAATCCAGCGACGGCCGACCAGCAGAGGTCGATTCGCTTCAGGTCGATCGGGGGAACCTGATCGGCCGGTTTGGGGCAGAAGTCGAGGCCGCGTGCCCGGAGGATCGCCCGGTGCCAGAGCATCGACGCCAGCGCCGAGCGGGAGGTCTCGGGCATTCCGATCCCCATGGGGATCAGAAGGTCGCGGAGAAGGGCCAGGCCCTCCTCGATGTGTCCGCTGATGAGGAGCTGGGCCGAGGCGAGCCGCTTCAGTTCGAGGGTTTCGGCCGGCTTGGTCGCGGAGGCCGCTTCGAGGTAGACACGGGCGGCCTGGCATCCTCGTCCGGCGTTGGCCAGGGCATCGCCTAGCCGTTTCCGGAGCGAGGGAATGACGGTGGAGTCTTCGGGCGCCAGTTCGATCGCCTTGCGGTAGAGCCGCGCGGCGCGGTCGAACGCGAGTGCTGAGGCTGCCTGGTCGGCGCCTCGTTCGTAGTACGCGCGTGCACGCGGAAGGTCGCCGGCATGGAGGTAGTGGCCGGCGAGAACTTCCGGGTCGGCCGGGCCGGAGGTCGCAAGGACCTCCGCCAGTCGCTGGTGGTGCTGCCGGAGTCGATCGGGAGGCAATTGCTCGACGATCGAGACGCGGATCCGGTCGTGATAGATCTCGATCTCGTCCGGGATGGGCCCGGCCTGGCGGATCAGACGGGCGGTTCGGAGTGCGGCGGCCGCGGCCCGGCCCCCAGCACCAAGGCCGGCGGCGCGGAAGGCCATCGACTGGTCGATCGGCCGACCGGCGACCGCGACGGTTCCCAGCAGGCGCTGGGCTTCGTCGGGAAGCTTGCGGATGCGGTCCCAAAGGACCTCATCGAGGTCGAGCCGGCCGATCGCGTCCCACTTCTCAACCGGACCGTAACCGCGGAGGTGCCGGACCAGTTCGTCGACGAAGAGGGGATTGCCGCCGGATTCGCGCGCTACCACGTGGGCCTGGGCCCGTGCCACGGGGTCGTCGCGACCGAGAAGGGCCAGGGCCAGCTCGCGAGCCTCGGACTGCGTGAGCGCCTCAACGGCAAGCTCGCGGTGCTCGGGGGCTGACGGCTGCTCCTCCATGGCTTGCCGAAGCTGGACGAGCAGGGGGCAATCCTCCTCGTCCTCGACGCGGAAGCAACCGACGAGCAGGAGGACCGGCGCCTGGGGCGAGCCGAGAAGGTCGGCCAGCAGGAGAGCGCTGTCCGTGTCGCCCCACTGCAAGTCGTCGATGGCGAGGACAAGCGGGGCCTTCTCGCCCATCCGGCGGAGCAGGACGCGGAGGGCCTTGACGGCACGGCGTCGGGCCTCCTGCGGGTCGGGCAGATCGCTCGCCTCGGCCCGGGCGGCGGCGATCATGGGAACGCCATCGAGGACCGGGAAGAGACGGGCGAGGTAAGCGACGTC